>JBFEWI010000002.1:0-24256 GCA_041546475.1 Sulfurovum sp. | reverse complement strand
GTAGAATTTATAGAGAATGTTACGCTATAATCTGCTCAATGATACTTTAAAGGCACCTATATGAGACTCTCCGATGAGCAGCTTCAACAATTTCATCAAAACGGGTTTATCGTCTTAAGAACTTTTTTTCCTGAAGAAAAATGTGATGCGATACTGGATGTTGCCAAAGCGCACTTAGCACATAAGATCGAACCTATAGAAACAGAGATAGGGTATGATGAAAGGTCCAAAGAGTATCGTACCAATGTCGTGGATTACAGCAGTGGAGCCAATGAAGCGCATATGATCGTCCGAAGGCTACGGCAGGTGTATGAGAGAGATATCCTTTTCAAAGCGTGGATGGAAGATGTTGAGATCCGCCCTGTTCTGCAGCAGATACTGGACGACAGAGTGGTCATCACGACTGCCCATCATAACTCTATTATGACCAAGATGCCTTATTACAGCAGGGCAACGGCCTGGCATCAGGACAGAAGGTATTGGCGTTATACCGACAATAACCTGGTGAGTGTTTGGTTGGCTCTGGATGATGAGTACAGTGAGAATGGTGTGCTTGAATTCATACCTGGGAGCCATTTGATGCAGTTCAAGCCCGAACAGTTTGATGAGAAAGAGTATTTCAGAGAAGAGACGAAAGAGAATACCGCACTGATAGCGAAAAAAGTCTCCACACCACTCAAAAAAGGCGATGTGATCATCTTCCACTCTTTACTGCTGCATAGAGCCAATAAGAACAGTACAGACAAAGCCAAAATATCATTTGTCTATACGGTCAAAGGGGAGAGAACGATGGCTATAGAAGGGTCACGTTCTTCCCAATATCCAGAGATCAAACTGGACGAAGTTGAATAAGAGAATTTTTATCCTAATCGTATATAATTAGGACAGGAGATAGATAATTTTAAAAAATATAAGCTATCACAATAGTTTTTATAAGAAATTAGGTTATACTATTTATATAAAATTTAAAGGAATGAAATATGGCAAAATATGTAGATTTAACAGCTGAAAATTTTGATGCGACTATCGCTGAAGGTGTAACAATGGTAGACTTTTGGGCTCCATGGTGTGGACCTTGTAGAATGATCGCTCCAGTGATCGAGGAACTTGCAGAAGATTTTGATGGTAAAGCGACTATCTGTAAAGTAAACACAGATGAGCAGCAAGATATCGCTGTAAAATACGGTATCAGATCTATCCCAGCGATCCTTTTCTTTAAAGACGGTGAATTAGTAGACCAAATGGTAGGTGCAGCTTCGAAAGATGCATTTGCTGAAAAAATTAACGCACAACTGTAAATGATACATTTAAGAGGGGGCTTCCTCTCTTAAAACTTCTTTCATATCTATATTTAGATAAAATCTTCTAAAATTTTTAACCAAGTATTTTCTTTGTATAATAGATAGTATTTGCTTAAGTATTTACTTAGTTCAAGGATTCATAATGTTAGACTGCGCAATCATCGGTGGCGGGCCGGCTGGACTTACAGCAGGATTATACACGACACGTGGTGGGCTTAAAAATGTTACACTGTTTGAGACGGGTATGCCTGGCGGGCAGATCACGAAGAGTTCTGAGATAGAGAACTATCCCGGATTTTTTGAACATGATAAAACAGGCATGGATTTTATGGATACCTGGCAAAAGCAGTGTTTCCATTTTGGTCTTAAACATGAGATGAAAAAAGTCGAACGTGTGGCAAAAACAGGTGAACACTTTACCGTGACACTTGAAGGCGGGGAGAGAGTTGAAGCGATGACCGTCATCGTGTGTACAGGTTCCACCCCTAAGAAGGCCGGCGTGAAAGGCGAAGATGAATACTTCGGAAAAGGTGTGAGCACCTGTGCTACGTGTGATGGATTTTTTTACAAAGACAAACCTGTGACAGTACTTGGCGGGGGTGATACTGCACTTGAAGAAGCGTTCTATCTCTCTAATATCTGTTCAGATGTCTATGTGGTACACCGAAGAGATGAATTCAGAGCAGCCCCTTCGACACTAGACAGAGCAAAGAGAAAAGAGAATATACATCTTATCAGCAATGCTGTGATCGATGAAGTGCTTGGTGATGCTATGGGCGTCACGGGGGTTAATATCAAGCATAATGACGGGACCATGACACATATGGCCAATACAGGACTTTTTGTCTTTGTCGGATATAATGTAAACAATGAAGTCCTTAAAGATGAGAACGGTGATTTTATCTGTAAGATGCATGAGTGCGGACAGGTGATTGTGGACCTCAGGATGAGAACATCACTAGAGGGTCTTTTCGCGGCAGGAGATATACGTATAGAAGCACCAAAACAAGTGGTTTCAGCGGCAGGTGACGGTGCAGTAGCCGCACTTCAAGTAATTTCATATATTCAGGAGCAACAGTAGATGGCAAAGATCGGAATCGTAGGTAGTACAGGTAGAATGGGTGAACACCTGATCAAAAATATTTTGGAAAATGAAGCATTGGAACTCAGTGTATTACATGTATTTGGTGAACTGAAAAGAGAAGTACCTTCTGATGTATTGGTCACCAACAGTATGAAAGCTATGCTTGAAAACTGTGATGTAGTGATAGATTTTTCTGCACCTGCAGCCACACAGGAACTTTGTGAAGAAGCTTTGAAAAACCCTACACCTCTTGTGATCGCAACCACAGGATTTACTGCACATCAGCAAAATCTTCTGAAAGAAGCTTCAAAAGAGATGCCTGTTCTTTATGCGTCAAATATGTCAGCAGGGATCGCACTGCTTAAACAATTGGTCGAGCAGGTAGCAGCAACACTGGAGGATTTTGATATTGAGATCGTGGAACAGCACCATAGACATAAAGTGGATGCACCAAGCGGTACGGCTTTAACTTTGGGTGAGTTTGCTGCAAAAGGAAGAGGCTTGGATCTTGATGCAGTACGTGTATCGGGAAGAGATGGCCAGATCGGAGCGAGATCTAAAGACGAGATCGCTGTGATGGCACTTCGTGGCGGTGATATCGTTGGTCGTCATACGGTTGGTTTTTATAATGATGGTGAGTTTTTAGAGCTCAACCATACGGCTACAAGTAGAGAGACGTTCTCAAAAGGTGCGATCCGTGCAGCGACATGGCTCGTAAATCAAAAGAGTGGTCTTTACTCAATAAATGATTGTTTAGGAATTTAATATGTGTGCAATAGTCGGTGTATTCGGTGCAAAAAAAGCTTCAACGGTAGCGTATTATTCGCTCTTTTCAATGCAGCATCGCGGACAAGAGGCTACAGGTATCTCCGCAGCCAACGGTAAGCGTATCTCTACGTATAAAAAGCGTGGTATGGTATCAGATGTTTTCTCTCAGGATATACTGGATGAGTTGGATGGCGGATGTGCCGTAGGACATAACCGTTATTCAACAGCAGGAAGTGAATCTGCCGGAGATGCACAGCCTGTATTTGCCAAGTATAAGCTTGGAGAGATATCCGTCGTACATAACGGAAATTTGGTGAATAAACATGAAGTAAGAAACGAATTGATAGATAGAGGGGCTATTTTCCAAACCGATATGGATACGGAAAATATCATCCACCTCATAGCGAAATCCCAAAAAGATTCTTTGGTGGACCGTATTAAGGATATGCTGACAAAGATAGAAGGGGCATACTGTTTAGCCATCCAAAGCCGCTCTAAAATGTTTGTGATCCGAGACCGTTTTGGTATCCGTCCTCTCAGTCTGGGTAAACTGAGCGACGGTGGGTATATCGTAGCGTCTGAAACATGTGCATTTGACCTGGTAGGCGCAGAGTTTATACGTGATGTAGAACCCGGAGAGATGCTTACCTTTGAAGAGGGGAAAGAACCTGTTTCAGAACAGGTCTTTGAACCGGATTTCCACCCTTGTGCGTTTGAATATATCTATTTCGCCAGACCGGACTCTATCATCGACGGGAAAAATGTCTATGAAATGCGTTTGGAAATGGGGAAAAGACTTGCTCAAGAGACACCTGCAGATGTAGACCTTGTACTTCCTGTACCTGATTCGGGTGTCGCTGCTGCCAAGGGATATGCAGATGGTCTGGGTGTCCCTTTTGAAATGGGTATCGTGCGTAATCACTATGTAGGACGTACCTTTATTGAACCGACACAGGAGATACGTGACCTGAAAGTCAAACTGAAACTCTCTCCGGTCAAACATCTGATAGAGGGTAAAAAAGTAGCCATTATTGATGATTCACTGGTACGTGGTACGACCTCTAAGCAGATTGTACGTATGCTGAAAGAAGCAGGAGCAAAAGAGGTACATATGCGTATTGCTGCACCAGAGATCAAATATCCATGCCGTTACGGTATTGATACACCGACAAAAGTAGAGTTGATCTCTACAAAGTTCACACCAGAAGAGATCGCCGATAAAATTGATGCGGATTCTCTAGGTTTCCTCTCTATTGAAGGGTTAAAAGAGTCACTCGGAACGGAAAGAAACTACTCTTTGGTAAGCTTTGACGGCAACTATTTTGCAGGGGGGAATGCAGATAGTCCGGGATGCGCCGGAGGCTGCTAAGCCTATTTTGAAAGAGTGTAAATGATTTGATTTACACTCTACTTTTTTCGTCCCTCTTTTTCTTCTATACCACTCAATCCGAATCTTCTAGCCAACTCCTGTTTGACCCTGTCCGGAGAGATATTTCTATATCCTAGTCCTACCAGTGTATGATAGAGAAGGTCCGCAGATTCGTAGATGACCTGTTCATCACTCTCTTCATCGATGGCTACACAGACTTCATCTGCCTCTTCACGTATCTTGGAGAGCATGAGTGCTTTATCATCTAACAGTTTTTTCGTCCATGACTTTGCCTCTGCAGAGGCATTTTTACGCTCTAAGATCGTATGGTAGAGTGTATCTACCACACCGTAGATCGCATCCGTATCTACCTCTTTGTCCAAGATGATTTTGTCTTGCATGACGGAAGTGAAGAAACAGCTTTTACGTCCGGTATGACAGGCTACACCATTTTGTTTGATCTTGAGTATTACCGTATCTGCATCACAGTCAAGAAGTACATCTTTGACCTCTTGGGTATGGTTGGAACTTTCACCCTTCTTCCAGATACGCTGTTTGCTTCGGCTGAAGTAGTGGGCAAATCCTGTCTCAAGGGTAAGGTTATACGCTTCTTCATTCATATAGGCAAGCATGAGAATTTCATTTGTTTCTGCATCTTGGGAGATAGCAGGGATGAGGGGGTTTTTATTCCAATCTATTTGCATAAGAGGTTCTCCATCAGGAAAATATTTGTTCGTATTATAACTATAGTATACATTGGGAGAGCTTTTTTATGTCATCGTCAACATAAACAGAGGATAAAATTAAGAAATCTTTTAGGATAAATGTCTGATTTTTGGATTATAATTCTACGCTTTATAGCTATCTTATTTTTTGAGATTTAGATGATACAAATCAGTAACTATGTCTATTGTGATGCACGCTTGGAAAAGCTTGATATTACCAATAGGTTGCTTCCAAATGCGTATAAGGATACACCTTATCTGATCATTAAGAATTTTTTTACCCCTGAACTTTGTCGACAACTTGTTTCTCTCGTGAAGAAGGATGAAGAGAGTCAAAGAGCAGAAGTAAAACTGGAAAATATCAGCGGTATTATAGAATCAGATGTCGTGGTGGATTACCGTAAAACGAATATCTATACCCTGGATGATTTTTACAGTGAATATTATGAGAAACAGTTTCTCAAATACAAACCGTTAATAGAAGAGTATTTTGCCGCTGTGATCACACTCTCTACAGCTATTCAGGTATTGGAGTATAAAGAGGGTTATTTCTATGTCAAACATGCCGATGACTCCAGTGAACTGGTGGATGAAAATGGAGAGACGGTAGGCTTCAAGTGTGTGGCACCGGAACGAAAATTGACAACCGTTCTCTTTGCTACCCCTCATGAGTGTAATGCCCAAGGTGAGAGTGAAGGCTTCAGTGGTGGAGAGTTGCTTTTTAACTACCTATATGATGAAAACGGTGAGCCTGTAAAGATCAAAGCAGAAGCGGGAGATATGGTGATCTTTCCCAGCAACCCCTATTTTTCACATGAAGTACTACCGGTTAAAAAGGGATATAGATTGACACTGGTACAGTGGCATGATGCGATCTATTAACGGTGTGAGTATGGTGATAAAAAAGAAGAGATAACCACGGGTAAACCCGTGGTAAATAGGTTTACTGTTGTGCAGAGATGGTCTTTTGTTCTTTACCTTTTGCATCGACCCAGATATTAGGTACGGAACCTCCAGGTGTAAGGAAGATCTGCGCATCTCTATTGACTTTAAGCGCTTCATTGAATTTCGCTTGTGTTTTGATCTGCTCCAGTTGAATCAGCTGCGGTGAAAGTGACTCTGAGATCAGTTTGTTGGCTTTGGATTGCTCTTCTGCTTCGATACGGATCTTGTCCGCCTCACCCTGCGCTTCGATACGGTTTCTCTCCGCTTCACCTCTGGCGATCTCAGCTTTTCTCTGTGCCTCTTGTTTGGCTTTCTCTTTTTGCTGCTCGGCGATGGTGACTTCTTGTTTTGCGATCTGTACTCTTTCTATCTGATCTTTGATCTTTGTAGGAAGGTTGATCGTTCTGAGTTCTACAGAAGAGAGTACAACAGGTCTGTTTTCAAGTGAATCAACACTCTCTTTAACCTTTGTTTCTATAGCTGCTGCGATTTCGTTTCTCATCTCAGGAAGCTGTTCCGCCGTATAACGTCCGACTACGTCACGTACCACTTCACGTACTTTAGAGTTAATGATCTTCTCTTCCCAGCTTGCACCCCACCTTTCGATCGTAGCCGGCGCAGTCTCTGCTCTGAGTCTGTACTGTACAGCGATATCGATATTGACAGTCAATCCTCTTTTGTCAAGTACGGTAATAGCCGGGTTCCTTTTGAGTCCACCTTCAAGATTTCTGTATGCATCACCAAGCTCACCCGTTCGTACATCAGAGTATGTGATCATTCGAATACGTGTATTGACCGGGATGACCTTTTGAAGCACTGGAATAAAAAAGTGCAGTCCTGCATCAAGAGGTTTCTCTTCAAATTTACCGGTATTGATCTTGATCCCCACTTCACCCGAGTTTATGATAATAAATGGTTTCAGTACAAAAAGTGCAAATGCAATGACGACGATGAGAAATATAAAAGGTGCCCCTTTTCCCATATTATTGAGAGGGTTTTCAAAGTTGCTTCCCCCGCCTCCGCCACTGCTATTTGGCGCAGTATTCGGTTTTTTCTTTTTAAAATAGTCGTTCATATCTGCTGGCATGGTTGCTCCTTAATTGATATAGGTTAAATATTGGGTATAGTCAGGGTTTTTCCCTGCCACTGCATCGAAATAGGCTGTTTGAAGCTTTTCTGTGATAGGCCCTCTGGAACCTTTGCCGATGATACGTGCATCGACTTCACGGATCGGGGTGACCTCTGCAGCCGTTCCTGTGAAGAAAGCTTCATCCGCGATGTAGACCTCTTCACGTGTGATACGGCGTCTTACAACTTCAATCCCCATATCTTTAGCCAGGTCTATCACTGTTTGTTGTGTGATAGACTCCAGGGAGTTATCACTAGGAGGAGAGATGAGTACACCATCTCTGACCATAAAGAAGGCTGCACCTGACCCCTCTGCAATATACCCATGGTCATCTCTAAGCAATGCTTCATCATAGCCGGCTTCAACCGCTTCAAATTTTGCCATTTGGGAGTTGAGGTAGTTGGCTACGGCTTTGGCTTTTCCCATACCCGAAGTATTGGGAGTTCTTGTGACGGAAGTGATCTTTACACGTACACCTTTTTTAAGCCCTTCTTCTCCAAGATAAGCTCCCCATTCCCACGCAGAGATAGCCACATTAACAGGACAGTCCTTATGATAAAGGCCCATAACGCCATACCCAAGATACACCAGTGGTCTGATATAGGCACCGTTAAAGAGTTCATTTTTTTGTAAAAGCTCTACTTGTGCATCGTTTAATTCCTCTGCGGTAAACGGTACCTCCATTAGTGTCATTTTTGATGAATTCAGAAGTCTTTGTGTGTGCTCTTTGAGTTTAAAGATGGCACATCTTCCATCCACCGTTTTGTAGGCTTTAGTCCCCTCTATGGCACCGTTCCCATAATGTAGTGTATGTGTAAGTACATGTACCTTGGCATCGTCCCAAGGTGTGAATTCGCCATCCATCCAGATGTATTTTGATTTGTTCATTGTTATTTGCTCCAAGAACTACTTTAAGGTAGTCAAAATTAATGAATTATTTTAACCAAATTGTTGTTAATAGTGGGTTATCTAATCCTCAGCTATTTACGATGGTTGAGCGTCATTCATGTTTATACGATCAGCAGGCGGGACTTTTTTCTGAAGCAGGGCGTATCTATAGATGCTATTGAGTAATAACTATACAGAAGTTACATCTCATATGATGATTCTCATGGTATACTTGTAGAATGAATAGACACCAACATAAAAAGGTAAAGATGCAATGAAAGAGTTTATTGAAGTGTATCAAGAAAACCAGGAAGATATTGAAAAGTTTATTATGACAACGTTAAGAAACAATGGATCGATCTTAACGGAGAAAGCAAAGAATTATAAAAAAACGTTTCAAACATTTCCTTCGATGGAACTACTTTATATCACGGATAAGGACTTTATACAAACTTCTCCAAATATTTCCAGAAATAAAACGGATGTATCGGAAGCAGGCAAGAACAGAGCCTATATGAGTACAAAAGTGATGCAAAGAGATGAAGAGTTTTCCATCAGTACCCCCTATATCAGTTCTGCAACGGGGCATACGTGTATTACTGTGATGAAAAAAGAAGAGGACCAGTATATTTTTATTGATTTTACACTTTCAGGGTTGCTTGGAAGACTCGGTCTGGTAGAACTCAACCCGGCGTTCAATAATTTTACACAGTTTTTTTATAAAGCCGTAGGTTTTTCACTGATGGCCTTTGCTTTTTTTGCCATTATGTATGCATTGGTAGGTTATGCTTCAAGTATCTTTCTGGAAGGAAACTTCTCGCTTGATTCACTCTTTAAACCTATCGTTGCACTCACTTTAGGGCTTGCCATCTTTGACCTGGCCAAGACGATATTGGAGCGAGAGGTCTTTTTCAAGAATTACAGCAAAGCAGATGAAGATGCCAATGTCCTGACAAAATTTTCTATTGCGATCATTATTGCTCTTTCCATCGAAGCATTGATGGTAGTCTTTAAGATCGCCTTACATGATTATTCGCAGATGGTACATGCACTCTATCTGATCATGGGTATTGCACTCATCATTATCTCTCTGGGGGTCTATAGTTATTTATCCAAAAAATAAACCCTTTGGTGAGGATCTGAAACTTTAAAATAGGGTTTTGTGATCCAGCCAACTTCCAAACAGAATGAACCGTATGAATCAAACGTTACTGTGAGACTGATTCTCCCCATCACAGACGATAAAATATATGAAAACTCCATTACCTTTTATCCCCAATTTGTTATAATCAAATAATTTCAGAAAGAAGGTAGATCTCATGTCAACGATAGCTCAAGCAAAAATCTTTTTTGGTTCCGCCCAAGAGAATAAAGAAGTACAACAGGAACGCAAGAGTCCTTTTGATGGTATGGTTGTAAGTTCTGCACCTGTTTGTGATGCAGATGATACGATTAAAGCGCTCAAGATCGCCAAGGCTGCAAGTAAAGAGGCTGCAAGATCGCCATTGTCTCAGCGTATCTTATGGCTGGAGGATGTGGCTCAAAAGCTGATGGAAGCCAAAGAAGACTTTGCTTTGATGTTGGCCAAAGAGGTAGCAAAACCTATTGCATTTTCACGGATCGAGGTAGAGCGATGTGTAGAGACGATCAAGATCACTGCCATGGAACTTGCAAACCTTTCGGGAGAAACACTTCCCACAGACATTATGCCCAGCGGAAAGAAAACATTGGCCTATTTTAAAAGGGAACCTGTTGGCGTCGTTGCGTGCATTACACCGTTCAATTTTCCTCTGAACCTTGTGGCACACAAGATAGCACCGGCATTGGGAGCAGGAAATGCAGTGGTACTGAAACCTACACCTGAAGCACCTATGACCGCGTATATGTTCGCAAAGCTTTTTGTGGATTCAGAACATGCTGTTGAAGATGCGCTTTCTGTGGTCTATGGCGATGCGGAAGTAGGCTCGGCACTGGTACAGAGTGATATCCCAAGAGTGATCAGTTTCACAGGTTCTGTCCCTGTAGGGAACATTATTACCAAACAGGCGGGGATCAAGAAGGTAAGTCTTGAACTGGGTGGTAATGCTGCAACCTATATCGATAAAAGTGCAGACCTGGCGCTTGCTGCAGCACGTTGTGCGTTTGGTGCATTTTACAACTCCGGACAAGTCTGTATCTCTCTTCAGCGTATCTATGTAAATGAAGAGGTGTATGATGCATTTGCAGAGTTACTCGCGAAAGAGACAAGAAAACTGAAAGTGGGGTCTCCTTACGAAGAAGATACCTTTATGGGACCGCTGATAGATGATGAGTCCAGAGAGAGAGCGAAATCATGGATCGCATCAGCGAAAGATGAAGGGGCAAAAGCCATTGCCGGCGGTGAAGAGATCGATGGTATATTCCCTCCGACAGTGATGGCAGATGTCACAGATGAGATGAAGATCATCTGTGAAGAGGTCTTTGCCCCTATCGTCAGTCTGGTAGCGGTATCTGACTATGACACAGCCGTGGAGAAAATGAATGACTCACCGTACGGCCTGCAGTTTTCTATCTTCACCAACGATCTTAAGATCACACAGCGCTTTATAGAAGAGGCAGAGTGCGGCGGTATAGTGGTCAACGACATTCCGACACTTCGTTTTGATGTACAGCCTTACGGGGGTGCTAAACTTTCGGGTGTAGGAAGAGAAGGACCGAAGTGGGCACTCGAAGAGTTCACGGAAATCAAATCGGTGGTTATTTGCTAGATTGAGCACACTTTTTAGCTGATGAAATTTAGCTCGATTGTGATAAGGTTATACGCAATTTAAAGAAGAATAAAATTAAAAGGATCTTTATGGATGTTATGTTTCAACCAGGTTTTTTAGGAACAAGAGCACCACTGTTTATGGATATTGTATCTGTCATTGTTGCCTTGTTGCCTTTTCTCATATACGGCGCGATCATGCTCGCAAAGAAAAAGAATTACACTGCACATGAAAAGGTACAGAAACTTCTTTTTATCGTTTCTGTACTCGTCGTAGGGTTTTTTGAATATGGTGTCCGTATGGAGGGTGGGTATAAAAACCTGATGGAAGGTACCTCTGTATCCCATGATTATCTTCTGTATGTGCTTATTTTCCATATCATGATCTCGGTTGTGACACTGGTGCTATGGATCATCACACTCTATCGCGGTAATCGCTATAGAAGACAATCTACACTTCCTGGACTCTATTCTCAATCACACAAACAAGATGGACAACGGACGTTTATAGGTATTATACTCACCATGCTGACAGGTGGATGGGTGTATGCACTGCTCTTTGTATTTTAATGATGAAAAAGGTCGCGATTTCCGCCTGTCTTTTAGGTGAAAAATGCCGATATGATGCGACAGATAATAAAGACGAAGATCTTTTAAAAAAGCTTAAGGGTATGGAGCTTGTCCCTTTTTGTCCTGAAGATGCCGCTTTTGGGACACCTCGTCCCACGATGGACCTTATAAAAACAGATGAGGGCGACAGAGCATTCTCCAATGAAAACGGAGAAGATCTTTCGGCACCTGTCATTGCATATGCTACAGCATTTTTTGAGCGTCATCAAGAACTGGATCTGTTTATAGGAAAAGACAGAAGTCCAAGCTGTGGTGTATGTTCTGCAAGATTGTATGATGAGGAGAAAAAGCTGCTCTCTTCAAAAGAGCCGGGTCTTATGGCAAAAGAGGCAATAAAACGCAAGATACACTGCATAGATGCAGAAGATTTTAGGGGATAGTATGAGAATATTATGGATAGTACTCTTCAGTACACTTTTTTTAACTGCAAATGCACAACAGGTGAATGGCAGCAAAGAAGCGATCGTTAAGATCTACACTGTGGCCAAAGTACCCAACTACCAGGAACCATGGAGCAGTTCAACGCGCAGCAGTACAGGGTCCGGTGCCATTATAGAGGGTGGGTATATTCTGACCAATGCACATGTGGTAGCCAATCAATCCTTTATAGAGGTACAGCGTTATGGACAGCGTAAACGCTATATTGCCAAAGTCCATGCAGTCTCTCATCAGGCAGACCTTGCACTCTTGAAAGTAGAGGATAGAGCATTTTTTGAAGGGGTTAAACCGCTTACCTTTGGTTCACTGCCAAAAGTGGAACAAAAAATTGTTGTCTATGGGTATCCGATGGGAGGGAGTACACTCTCTGCAACGATCGGAGTGGTTTCACGGGTAGAACATCATACCTATGCGCATAGCGGGGAATCCTTTTTAGCGGTACAGGTTGATGCTGCTGTGAATCCCGGGAATTCGGGCGGTCCGGCACTCTCTAACGGAAAGATCGTCGGCGTGGTGATGCAGATGATCAGTAAGTCTCAGAATATCGGATACCTTGTTCCTGTCAATATCGTGAAACACTTCATAGAAGATATGAAAGATGGAAAGTATGATGGATTTTCAGACCTGGGATTGAGTACACAAAAACTGGAAAATCCTGCCATCAGACGCTACTATGGGCTTGATGATGATACCAGTGGCGTACTGATCGTTAAAGTGGTACATAATTCTGCTCTTTCAGGATTACTCAAAGAGGGCGATATCTTAACGGCAGTGGACGGGCATAATGTTGAAAATGACGGTACGGTAGAGTTTAGAAAACATGAGTTTACCCATTATCAGCACTTTGTAGATGCTTATCAAATGGGTGAGAAAGTAAAACTCGATATCATCCGAGATCAGAAACATCTACAGGTTGAGGCACCTTTAAAGTACGTCGCTGATGATATGTATCTGGTCAAGACAACACGTTATGATACGATGCCACGTTATTTTGTTTACGGTGGGTATGTCTTTTCCCCGCTTACCAGAAATCTCATTGTATCGACCAATCAAAACCGTTTGACACTAAGTTATCTGGCAGGGAAATGGCAGGAAGAAGACAAAAGCGAAGTGGTGGTTCTGCTCAAGGTATTGGCTTCAGATATGAGCAGGGGAGACAATGATTTTGCCATGTGGCCTATCGATAAGGTGAATGGGGAGAGCTTTAAAGACTTTAAAGAGTTCTACGAAAAGGTGAAAGCTGCAAAAAGTGATTATATCGTTTTGGAGGATGATGATGGGGCTAAAGTGATCATCGACAGAAAAGAAGCCCAAACAAAACAGGATGCGATACTCAAAAAATATAATATCGAATTTGACAGGTCGATAGATCTACGAAAATAGAGGGATCATCAGAAAATAGGACCGAAAGGTATATATTGTTATTAGGAGATACATGAAACGATTTATAGCTTTATATTTTCTCTATTTGTTGATTCTCTTTACGTTGTTTTATACAGATATATCGGTATTGTCAAACTTAGCCAATGAAGCACAAACAAAATTGACGATTTTCTTTTTAAAGATATTCTTGTCACCGGGGCAACTGCAAGGCGTTGATATTTGGATCAATCCACATTATAAAATCATCATCAACCAAGCATGCAATGGTCTGATACCTATCATTTTTTTATTTGCAGCTATCTGTGCATACCCCTCCACTCTATGGCACAAAATATATTGGATGATGACAGGGTATACGGTATTTACACTGGTCAATGTTTTTCGTATTTTATTCGTAGTCTATTTTGTAGAGCAAAAGGCAGGAAGGGAAAATTTTTATTGGTCACATGACCTTGTGGGTAATGCGTTATTAATGGCTGTAGGATTGGGATTATTTATCGCATTTATAAAAACTTCTTCTCTTCCTTTTTTACGATCTAAAGACTCATAAATCTTAGAAAATGTCTTTATAGGGTTTATCAATAAGAATATAGAGCAAGTGGTACTTAAGTTATTGATTATAGATGATGACATCATTGATAGAACCATAAAAGATTGAAAAATAAGCACATAAATAGTTATAATATCAGTAAGTAAGATATAATTTAAACATTTCTAACACAGACAAACCATCGATTAGAGTGGAACGGAAAGACATGAGTCTTTATATATCATAAAGTTTCTAAGGTGATAAAATTTTTAGAAGAATAATTATAGAGGAGAAAGTAAATGGTTGACTATAGTACACTTTTTTCTCGAACTAAAGATTTCTCAGTCCTCTTAGTCGAGGATTATGAGCCACTTCGTAATGATATGGCAGAGATATTTGATGACCTTTTTAGAAATGTAGTTATTGCTTCAGATGGTGAAGAAGCCTTAAGACTTTATCAATCACATCTCACAGAGTATAACACAAGCTTTGATCTGTTAATTACCGATATCCAGATGCCATTGATGAATGGCGTAGAGCTTAGCCAAAGGATACGAGAGATTGATCCATATCAGGAGATTATTGTACTTTCTGCACATACAGATGCTGAATTCCTTATAGAGTTAATAAACCTTGGAATTTCACAGTTTTTAACAAAACCTATTAAAGAAGATGAGTTGATCGATACGCTTGATAATGTGAGTAGAAATATACTCATCAATAAGTCTCAAACTTTTGATAGTTCATTATTGCAATTGAGTGAAGGGTTTACATGGGATAGTAAGAAGCATATCCTTTTATCAGATGGTTTACCCGTAGAGCTTACAAAATATGAATTGATCTTATTACAACTTTTTATAGAGAAGTCTGAACAGATTTGCAGTCATGAAGAGATTCTCTACTATTTTGATAATTATCAGATAGAAATGAGTGAAAAAAGTATCCGGAACCTTGTCTCTAAACTACGTAAAAAACTGCCCTCAAGCTTTATTTCCAATATCTACGGGATGGGATATAAATTTACACTTAACATGTAAGGTCAGTGATACCTAGTCTATCTCTTTTGTAAAGATAATCTCAAAACATACACCTTCATCGGTATTATACATACTGAGTTGACCACCGTGGTGTTCTTCTACAATGATTTTAGACATGTACAGTCCCAGTCCTGTTCCTATATCTTCATGTTTCGTACTAAAATAAGGATCAAAAATATTTTTAATATCTTTTTGTGGGATGCCCCCACCATTATCACAGATACGGATAATGTAGCGATTATGCTCATTGTATGTTGTAATAATGATTTTTGGATGAGGTGTAGCATTTTCTAAAAAGTTATCTTCACTGTTTTTAAGAAGATTCAACACCACCTGTATCATCTCATTTTTATTGAGCATAAGCTCAGTATCGATTTGAAGATCTTCCACGACAGTAATACCATGTTTTTGCATAGAGTTTTGTACTATTTGCAGTGCTTTTTTTATAGGTACATGCAGTGATATTAATTCTTTATGCTTATTTGGATTGAAAAAATTTCTGAATTCATCTGTAGTATCTGAGAGAAACTGTACATAGTAGTCAATACGGTTATGTTTCTTCTCCAGGTAGAGTAAAAATTTTTCCTGGTCTGCCTGATTTTCAAGATCGAACTGGCCGCTTGCCAATTTGACTTTTATTCCTGTAAGTGTACTACTGATAGCTGCCAAAGGCTGTTTCCATTGGTGTGCGATGAGACTAATTACTTCTCCCATGGCAGCCATTCTATATTTACTTATCAGCATTTTATCTTTCTCTCTAAGCTCTTCTATCTTTTGGTTTACCTCATTTTTAAGCTGAATATTATATCTGTGCATCACTCTTTGTTTCATAAGTAAAAAGAGCGCGATAAGAATAAATGGAGTGAGTATCTTTCCCAAAAGTGTATAATCAAAGCCTTGTTCATATTTGATTGATATCCAACTGTTTATAATGTTTTGTTTTGTTTTTGCATCAATAGAAGCAACAGTCTTATTAAGGATCTCAAGTAATATCTTCTCATCACTGCGTACACCGAGACTAAGTTCCCACTTCTCATTGAATTTACCTGAGATTTTTAGAGAGCCGGGAAAGTTTTTTTGTATCTGGTATCCTATCGCTGTAAGATTATCTATAAAACCGAAGGTCACTCCACTGATAACATTTTTTAGTCCCTCCTCAACCGATGTTACTTCAACCCATTCGATCGCTGGGTATTTTGATTGAAGAACCTCTTTTAAAGCGTATCCTTTTACAATACCGATTTTCTTGCTTTTTATCTCATTGAAATCACTGATAAAGAATTGATCATGGGTTGTTGCTATGACTAGAGGGATGTCCAATAAGGGTTCTGTAAAGTTGAGATACGTTTTGCGTGAAGGGGTTTCCATGGAAAATGAGAGGATATCACACTTCCTTGCTTTTGCATAGGCTAGAGACTCCTCCCATGTTGAGGTAGGTATTAGATCAATGGGTATACCGATTCTGGATGAGATCAGCTCAAAATAATCAGCACTCATCCCTATATGTTTTCCGTTTTCTATCTTTTCAAATGGCAACCAGTCTGGATCGACACAAAGCGTGATCTTTTTTTTCTCATTTAAGTAAGCTTTTTCTACTGAAGTGAGTGAAATTTTTTGATATTTTTTATCTAGTGCGGTTGCCTGGTCTTGTCCAAACCATTTGTTTTGCAATTGAATTAATTGATCTTTGCCTATATACGCTAAAGATTTATTGATAATACTGATAGCCTCAGGCCAATCTTTTCTAACACTAAATACAAGATCAAGTTTTTTATTGAGTATATGAATACGTTTTAAGTAAGGCAAGCCCATTTCATTTGCCAGGTAAAAAGTAGTGGCATCACCTATCATTACATCGGCTTTACCTGTAACAACTGCTTCAATGACTGCATTGACACTTTGAAGTTTAATGATTTTGGATGAGTTGAATTGACGTGCATATTTTTCATCAAATAGATTACTTCGATAGACAGCAATTGTCTTTCCTTTAAGATCATGAAGAGAGTGAATATTTTTAGGATTCTCTTTTGAGATAAATAACATTTTGGGCATAGTGGCGTATATATCTGAAAAGTTCAGATATGCCATTCTTTCTTGGTGGATAGTCCCACTACTTAGTCCATCGATCTTTTTTTGTTTTGCTTGATCTATCATCTCTTGCCATTTGCCTGCATTCAACGTAAAGTTTGCACCGCTTACTTTATTGATAAGAGCGAGAACATCAGCATCAAAGCCGCTTATACTTCCATCTTCATTGACAATGACAGAGGGTTTCCAATCTTTTTCTGTAC
Source organism: Sulfurovum sp. (assembly GCA_041546475.1). Classification (GTDB taxonomy): domain Bacteria; phylum Campylobacterota; class Campylobacteria; order Campylobacterales; family Sulfurovaceae; genus Sulfurovum. Next base: position 6,993 of record JBFEWI010000002.1, on the reverse strand, counting down.
CTAAAACGATCTTGGGATGTTTATGTATAAATGCTACTTCTTCGGGTGTTAGCTTGATTTTTTTGTCGTTTGGATCAAACATGAAGCCTTCAAGATTCCAGTTAGAATCAAGCATATCAAGCTGAGTATACATATTGGTATTCAACCTTACCAATTCAGGTACAACAATACCTATCGGGTAAAGGTTTGGTTTGATGAGTTTTTCTATGACTTTAGCTTCATAAAGAAGTGCCTCTTTTGACTTCTTTTGAGAGTATTTTTGATAGATCAGATCAACGATTTCCTTTTTATGAGAGAGTGCATATTCCCATCCTTTTCTTGTAGCTTCAATAAACTTTTTTGTTTTTAAAGGATGCGATACTGCTTCGTCTTCACTGGTAAAAAGCTCGTTATCATACGAATAGATCCCATCATCTGAAGGATTTAGAATAGAATAGGGTATCTTTTTTTTATCGAGTATAAATGGTTCATTGGAAACAAATGCTGAGATTGCATCAACCTCGCCTTTCTCAAAAGCACTAGTATCAAAAGTAGGAGGAATAATCTCTATATCGCTAAGCGTGATGTCATGGTTGTGAAGCATGGTGGCAAGGCTGGTGTATTTGAGCTGGTTTTGGGTTGCCATCACTCGTTTGCCTTTTAACTCGTCTACACTTTTGATTTCAGGTTTTGTGATCAATACCAGAGCATTTTGTTTGAAATAGGAGGCAAGGTTGACCACCTTTTTACCCGAGAGCCTTTTGAGGATCAGTTGTGAAGAGAACAGTCCATAAGTAGAGGCCCCACTGAGTACTTCCTCAACGGTATCGATTTTCGGATCATACTCTTTGATCTCTACATTCAAGCCGGCTTCTTTATAATATCCTTTTTCTTTTGCTGCATAAAAACCTGCAAATTCGAATTGGTGTTTCCATGCGAGCCTTACCGTAACATGTTCAAGTGTTTGAGTCTGTGCACTGAGTATGGTGGATAAAGCTAATAGTAGAAGAAAGAATAATCGGTGAATATACACAAAAACTCACTTTGTTTTAAAAAAATCATAGCAAAAAAATGTAAATATACACATTATCTTTAATGGCGCAATTATTAGTATAAACTCTTTTTTTTAGTCGTAACGATAATAGTGACACTTCGATGACATTTGACAGTTATAATAAAAGCCTAGAAAACTATCCATAGCTTATCGGGAGATTGGATGGTGAAGATTGTCAAGGCCAAACTATCCGTGAGGATAGGACGGAAAGCCACGGATCTGAGAAAAGAAAGTCGGGTTGCACAAAAAATATACGACTAACTAATCTTTTATGTATATCTGAGATCGCCGGGTTACCAATAAATTATATATCTGTAATTTGAGGGAGACCCATGTCATTGTTTTATCGTTTTTTTCTGTTCACTTTTATTCTTTTTTTTATACAGCTGAATGCTGATCCTTTCCCTCCTCAAGTAGATAGTAATGCCACCGGTGCGCATTATGCTCCTGTAGCCTGGCCGGCAGAAAGTGAGTGGAAACCTTATAGCCGTTTTGGAAATGATATCAATGATGCACGTACACAAGACCCTTCCAACGGTGGTACAGCTCCCCAAAATTATGTTAATGTCGCATCATCATGTGCAGACACGACACAGCCAAGTGTTTATTATTTCCTGCGTCAGGGGCCAACACCAGAAGAAGATGTCATTATGTTCCGTTGGAGAGTGGAGCAGATAGCCAATACCTATGCAACCGGACCAACTGCAGGTGCCTATAGCTCAGGAGATGCATGGAATTCCGCATTATGGACAGTCCTGTTTGATATAGACGGTGATGGTATCCGTGATGTGGCTGCACATCTTGACGGATCATCAGGAAGTCCATCTGAACCGATCGATATGATTTTCGGTATTTACGGAGATATCCCAACACAATCGATCGACTACACAGCAGATCCAAATATTAAACTGATCGGACATAATCCTACAGCATTTGTTGGTACGGATGATAAGATTCTCAATTTTCATAATACTTTGGCACCTGATGTTGTTTGGTCGAACGGTTCAGATGAAACTGTTTGGGATTATGGAACGACACGTTCTTCAGTAAGTGTGTCTTCTCCTTGTACGGAATATTATATTGACTATCAAATACCTGCAGCACTTATAGATGCCAGTAGATTCGGAGGGCCGAAACTCACAAGAGAATCACCTATATCCATGATCTTTTGTACAGCCAATAGTTTGAACAACCCTTTTCAAAAAGACTGTGCGATCAATGCAGAATGGATCGCAGATCCAAATAAAGAAGCACCCTTTGGTGATTTTATCAGTTTTGATAAAAATGAATCCTATACACAGGTTATTATTGATGATATAGCGGCTGTTGGATGTAATCCAGTTACACTTACAGCAAAAGTGAAAGATGCCATTGCTATCGTTGATGGGGAAGCTGTCCCATCTATAGCGAGTGTTGATTTTTATGTGTATCGTGATGCAAATGGAGATGGCATTGCCAATGATGGTGATACTTGGACACTAGCAGCTGCCGGTGAACCTGTAGATTTCAATACCTGGACGGCAGTTTGGCAGTCAGAAACACTTTTTGCAGGTCAATACCTCGTGGGTGTCAAGGCTACGGATGATCCTAGCAAAGTGGATATTGGTATGGATACGAATGGTACGACGAATGTCACATTCTCGTATCTGACACAAGCTGAGGTAGATGTTTTACCGGGTAAACCTGCCAATGAAACCTGGTGGGCAAACCCGGAGATCACAGGAGTGAAGAGCATTGGGCTTGCAGTGAACAATTGTGGTATCGCACCAACACTGGACAAAAGTGTAAACAATGCTGAACCGACTGCTGGAGAGACAGTTACATTTACATTGGAGTTCTCCAATCCACCATTAAGCCCTGATGTTATAACACTTTTTCAACTTAATGATGCACTGCCGGCTGGCTTTATCTATAATGGAAATATAGGTGGAGATCTGGCTCCTTTTATCACAACTCAGCCAGGAGTTGGTGATACAGGTACGATCAGTTGGGAAATAAACGGGACAAATGGTATTCAACTCGATGCAAATACCTCTAGAACCCTTACTTTTGAAGTGAACGCTTCATCGGTGGCGGGTCTTTATAATAATGTGGCAAATGCTAGTTCAAGTTTTGGAGAAGCTACAAGTAATATTGTGCCTATCAGTGTAGGAGCTCCGCTACTTAATATAGCTATAACGGCAGATAAAACTCTTTATGCTGCAGGTGAACCTGTTTTCTATACGGTGACGTATGGCAATGACTCCTCTGTAAACACAACAGGAACAGTCGTAGAGGTAAATCTCACGGGATTGGGAGTATCTGCCCCTTCCAATATCTCAAATGGTGGTACTTATAACGCCGGAACTGGTATCATTACATGGAATGTAGGTTCACTCCTTTCTGGTAGTACAGGTAATAGTTTTACATTCGACATAAATACGAGCAATCCATTTAATGCTATTGACAACCCTATTGTCATGCCTGCTACGATAGATTCTAATGAAACAAATGTGCAAAGAGCAACAGCTACTGTCATGGTAGATGTACCAACACCGAATCTCATCATACAAAAAGATGCGAATGTCTCTTTTGTGACACCTGCGAACAATGATCAGGTTCTTTATACAATTTCCATTGCAAATACGGGTACAGGCCCTGCCACTGATGTGAACATTACAGATGTGGTACCGGCTGGATTTACTTTTATCTCAGCACCAGCTGGAGAAAATGCGGCTGGAGTCAACACATTGGGTACTGTCAAGTGGACGATTGGTACGCTTGATGAGAATGCATCAACAAGTGTCACACTCATTCTCCAAGTAGACAATCCAAATACAGATACGAGTTCAACGAACACAGCGAGTGTAGTTGGGAGTAATGTGAATGGCAGTAAAGAAGATAGTGTGACAATTGGTATTTATCAGACACCTGTAGGTTCAGTAGGAACATGTTATGCTCCAACAGGTTTTACAGATACTTCAGATAATGTGAATGTTCTTTCTGATATAAATGTTAGTGATGATGTGAGAGATTCATATATTGCATTTAATAGTTCAACAGCTTTTGATGAGACTATATACCAAGAATATACTTTTCCAAATACATTAGCTACTGTGGGAGATACATTTTCTGATATTAATTTTACAATTGAATATTTTGAAAAAAACCTTGATGGTTCAAAAATTGAAATATGGGATGGCGGAATACTTATCAATACCATTATACTATCTGGACATAGTAGTACTCAAAATCAAGAGATATTAGAGTCCATTAACTTACTTACTAATGGTGTAGATACTGTATCTGAATTAAATAACTTAAAAATTAGATTTTTTGCTTATGGAAATGGTAATAATAATTCTCGTACTCAAGCTACGGATTTTGTTCAGCTTTGTGTAACAAAAGATGTTATTGCCTCTCCCTTACTTCACTTACAATATCAGGTAGATAAACTCAATGCAACTATAGCAGACACTCTTTTGTATACGGTGACTTATGGTAACAGTGGAAGTGGGGATGCCAATGGAACGACTATTACTACTACAGTTCCAGCAGGACTGGAAAATATTGTTCCTTCAGGTACGGGTACGTATGATCCTGGAACGGGTGTTATTACATGGAATGTTGATATATTATCAGGAGATACTGGTACATTAACTTTTTCTGCAGATATTATAGATAGCTTCACTGGAGACTCTCTTCCTTCCACAGCAACATTGGCACATACACCGTCAAGTACGAATCTTTCTGCCAATGTACTGACTCAGTTAGAAGGTATCGTCTCAGGAGGGACACCTAACATTATCATCCAAAAAGCAGCAGATAAAACAGTACTGATCCCTGGAGATATAGTAACCTATTCGCTTACTATACTTAATGTTGGAGATGGAACTGCAACGAATCTTACTGTAACTGATGATATTCCTGATAAAAGTTATTTCCAGTATATAACAAATAGTGCAACAGGAGGAGACAGTAGAGCTGTAATAGCTGGCCTAAATGGTGCTGATAGCCTTGAGTGGAGTATCGCTTCACTTACTTCTGGAAGCAGTGTCACTTTAACCTATCAAATGGAAGTGAATACTACAGGTGTACCTACCGGTCTTACGACACTTGACAACAATGCCTCTTCTGTTGATGATAACGGCACATCCCAAGCCAATACGGTGACCGTTACCCTCAATACAAATCCAAATCTTACGATAGACAAATCCGTAAGTAACCCTAATGCTGCACCAGGAGAACTGGTGACCTATACGATCTTTGTAAGTAACATAGGAACAGGTGACGCTAACAGTACTACTATCACCGATCCAATTCCTGCCAATTTGAGTTTTGAAGGCGGTATAACAACGACACAAGGTTCGGGATATTTTGATGGTGTAGGAAATGAAGTGGTATTTGAGCTTGGTACATTAGCAGCAGATGCCAATGCTACAGTAACATTCCAAGCAAGAGTTGATTCCTCCCTCGCACAAGGAAGTACACTTATCACAAACACGGCTAATGTATCTGCAAGTAATGCAGCGATTAAAAGTGATACGGCAACCATAACAACTACAGCAGATGTTGATCTTGTAGTCAATATCTATGGCCCATCGAGTGCTGCATATCCTACAGCTACTATAGATCAAAATGCAACAGACAGTACAACTATCAGTGTAGATGATGCATCTCAGTTTTGGTTAGGAGAACTGATTAAAGTTGATGATGTATTTGTGACCATTAGTGCTATGAGTGGTAATATACTTACTTTAAGTGATCCAGTTACGGTAACGTCAGGAACAAGTACGATCACAGGTAGTGTGAGTTACTCTGTCTTTTATCAGAACTATGGGAGTGCAGATGCTGTTGATACCAACCTCACTCTGGATTTGGGAGGATTGACATACTCTAGTGCAACAGGTACGCCTGTAGAAAATGCAGGCAGTGTAACTTGGGATCTGGGCTCGACTGTGACAAGTGGAGCCAGTGGAAACTTTCAAATCATTGCTTTCCCTCCCTCTGTTGGATCTTATACGTTAACAGCAAACATTAGCAGTACGGACACAGTGGATAACTTAGAAGTAAATAACACAGATACAGTTACAACCATATTTGGGGGATTGAAAGTAGAGAAAAGTACAAGTACGCCAACAGTAGTGCAACCAGCAGGTAGTGATACTGCAGATATAAATTATACCATCACGATTTATAATACACTATCGACCGATGTATCTGATGTAAATATTACAGATACCCTCCCGGCAGGATTTAATTATAGCGCAACGACAAATGTAACAAACAGTAGTTATGTTGTTGACGATACATATCCATCACAACCAGTATGGGCAGGTATAACAGTTCCTGCAAACGGAATGGTCATAATCGATTTTATAGCACAAATTACTAATACTGTGGGTGCTGCAACATACCAAAATGGTGTATATGCAGTAACAAGTGAAGCAAATACTTCAATTACACAATACGATGAATTGGCCAGTACAGCTGAAGATGTCACAGTCATCGATGGTACAGATGGTGTTATAGAAGGGTATATTTTTGAAGATAAAAACAGTAATGGTATATTTGATACGGGAGATATCTCTTATGCAAATGTAGAAGTTACTATCACAGATGACAGTAATTCTTCATTCTACTATACAGTGATCACAGACGGGTCAGGATATTTCTCAAAAGTAGTTGCAGCAGGTGACTGGACCATACAACATGATACAACAAACATTGGTTTATCATTGTTAACAGGATACAGTAACCCAACATCAGTAACAGTACCTGCAGGTGAAACAGTGTTAGATTTAAATCCGTATGTTAATTTTATTTCTGCACCAGCATACACGGTAGTCAAAACAGAAACGACCGGACTTCAGGCAAGTGCGGCAGGTCAGATCCTAAGCTATGAGATCAATGTGACCAACACAGGGAACGTAGATTTAACTGATATCAATATCACAGATACGATGCCAGATGGCAGTACC
>JBFEWI010000068.1:0-8205 GCA_041546475.1 Sulfurovum sp. | reverse complement strand
TTCTTACGCTGTTCAAGTGCCTCTTGCCCATTATTTGCTATCGTGACCTCTATACCGAGTCTACTGAGTACATTGAGTATCAACTTTTGGTTGATCTTATTATCTTCAGCAACCAGCACATGTACATTTTTAAAGGTAAGATTCTCTTTTGTCCCGGAAATATCCTCTTTATCACTCAGCATTCGCAGTGTTTTTGTAAAGTTCACAGGCTTATAGAGTATCTTATCTATCTGTGATGTGTATCGCTTTAGATTTCTTTTCTGGTCTCCTGTTGACATCAGAACGATCTTTGTGTCAAAGTCCAGGAACGCTTTAATCTCATCATTTCTCTGACGGTATTTATGGTCAATAAAAAGAATATCAGGAAGCCGTGAAGTGCCCTTTAACGCTAAGAGTGATTCATCTGTATAACGTTTGATAGTGGCTCCTGTGTAAGCGATATATGTTTCAAGGTTTTCGTTAATGTAATAGTCTGAATCTATATGAGAACTAAGAATACCAACAGTGTAGTCACTCATATCGTTCACTTCTCTTTTTGTCGCACCCTTAGGTTTTTGAAGTGACAGGGTGAAATAGAAGGTGGTACCTTCATCTTTGACACTTCTAATGCTCAGTTTCCCTCCCATATGTTCTATGAATTTACCGGATATGGATAGTCCCAGGCCTGTACCCCCGTACTTTCTGCTTGTACTGACATCTGCTTGTGAAAAGGCTTCGAATATTTTTCCTTGTTGCTCCTTGGTAAGACCGATACCTGTATCAGAGACTTCAAAATTGACGTTTACATTGCCCTTATTTTCAGAAAGCTTCTTGATCGATACGCTCACTTCACCGTTCGCGGAGGTGAATTTAATGGCATTACTCACAAGGTTCACGATCACTTGAGAGATCTTCGTAGGATCGCCTATCAGTGATGTAGGCAGTGTCGGATCCAAAAAGACGTTAAAATCAATTTTGTTTTCTGCCGCTTTGGCTGCATAGGATTCAACAGCAGATTCAAAGGCATCAACCGGATCAAACTCTATGGCTTCGAGTTCTATCTTTTGCGCTTTGATCTTGGAAAGGTCAAGGATATCATTGACGATGGTCAAAAGATTTTCTCCACTTTTCTCTATCACTGAAATAAATTCTGCCTGTTCTTCCGAAACATCCGTCTCTTTGAGCAGTTGTGTAAACCCAAGGATACCGTTGAGAGGTGTTCGTATCTCATGGGACATACTGGCAAGAAAGAGGTCTTTGGTCTGATTGCCGTCTTTAATGGTCTTGAGCAAAAATCTATAAATATGATCAATCTTACCGTTACGGATCAATCTATGCAGCTCACTTTGCTGGTTTTGATTCAATACCAGTTTGATATCTCTTAATGTCTCATCGGATATCTGTGTATTATTCTCTATTTTGGAAACTAAACCAAAAAGTTTAAGCAGCACAAGCAATAAGATCAATGTCGATCCTCCATACCACGCCAGGACCTCTCCATGTTGTGCGATCGTTTCCTGATTGATCGTTTGGATCTGGTTACGCAGTAGGGATTGTACTTTGTTGAAATAATCTATTTTTAGATCTATCTGGTTTGACCAACCAAGAGGGGAGACAGAGTATCTTCCTGACCTTGATTCATAGGAGATCATGTCACGTTTTTCAGACATGATAGTGTTGAACTTTTCCAGCGAAAGCATTTCGCTGAGTTTTAAGGCTATGGCATTGTCTGCAAGGCTATAAAATGGAGGTAGGGTATCTTTCTGTATCAATTGTTCCCAAAATTCTCTCTCTTCATAGCTTATGCTTCTGGATCCAAGCAGGATAGAAGAGATCAGTATATGTTCCCGTACCGTGTTCTCTTTAAGTGCCGTATACTTTTGGTACATCATCAGGTAGCTTTTCTTTTCCTCAGACTTTTCCGAAGTTGTCACTTCTTGCAGTATTTTGAACAATGGATTGAAGATCTTAGCATGGTACATTTCGCTAGAGTGATCCTGTAAACGATCTACCTCTCTACGAACAAGCTCTAACGCCTCAGTCGCTTGTTTGATATAGGTTTGATAGTGTGTAAAATGATCGTCTTCTTTGGTAAATGCATCTAATCCCAATAGATTCTGATCACTCTTGACCCTTAACTCTTTCAGTTTTTTCAAATCCTTTTTATTATGTGTGACCAGGTACGTAGCACTCTGTACTCTTTCATCTATGATATTTTTCATGACAGACTCAAAATGTTCTACCAACAAAGAGACCTGTGCATTCTTTTGTGCAGCTGCATATTTTTGATAAGAGAGATAAGCAGAATACGATGTCACACCTGATATCCCTATAATGATAAGCATAAGCAGAGTGAGTATAAATTTGTTTTTCAATATCTTCATGTTGATCCTTTTAGCAGCTTCTTCTATAATAAAGCGTTAGTGGTATGTGCATCAATAAAGAGAACGGAGATAGATGTTTTATAGTATTTTTGACACTATGGTCCATAGAAAACCCCTTTATTTTTTAAAAGTATTGAAGCATAAAATGTAGATAGAATTAAGCAGAATAGTCCACAGGTATATTCTATTGTGTAGTCTGGCGATCTTTTTTATAAAGACCCATGACTTTCTGTCCTTGCTTCACAACAAGTTTAGCTTTTCAATCTTTTACCTTCATGGATTATACTCAGTAAAGATTTAAAAAGAGTTATAAGTGATCATATTAATTTGAGAATTAAATTTTTTGCAGTGAAAAAGGTGTCAAATAAAACCATAATACTTGTGTAGGTAAAGTTTGAAGATAAAATATTTTAGCCCCTGTATCATAGTGCTTTTTGGGCTACATTAAAACTAAAAGAGTAAAATGTCGATACTTATAGAGAGCAAAGGAAAAAAATGAGTATAGATAAAGCATTGATGGATAGAAGCGGTGGCAAATGTGAGTTGTGCGGTTCTGAAGAAGGACTTACAGCTTATGCCGTTGCACCAAAAGACGAGGCTATTGTGATCTGTAGTACTTGTGCAGACTCTATAGAAGACCCGACAAAAGATGAAAAACACTGGAACTGTCTTCATGACAGTATGTGGAGTACAGAACCCGCAGTACAGGTCATGGCATTCAGACTCCTTACACAGCTTGGCGCACAGGACCAGCTTGATATGATGTATCTTGAAGAGGATGTAAGGGCATGGGCAGAGGAAGGTTTAGCTACTGAAGAACAGGAGCCTACACGTGATGCCAATGGTACGATCCTACAAGAGGGTGATTCGGTGAGTATCATCAAAGACCTTCCGGTAAAAGGTGCAGGTTTTACCGCGAAACAGGGAACGACTGTGAAAAATATCCGTATGGTACCCGGTGACCCTACCCATATACAAGGTCGTGTGAACGGAACGATGATCTTTATCATTTCGGCATATTTAAAGAAGCTGTAGTATTTATTAGTTGCTGTCATGATGATGTACATAACAAGCATATAATTTAAGACATTCAATAAGGATATATCATGATGAGGATCATTCACTACTTTATAGAGAATAGAAGTCTGAATTATGTGTTGCTCATTTTTATCCTTTTTTTAGGTATCAACTCCTATTACAATATCCCCAAAGAACTTTTTCCTGAAATTGCCTTAGATAAGATCGCGATCAGGGGTGCCTATGCAGGTGCCAGTGCTGACAATCTTGATAAAATGGCAGTGCGTGACATCGAAGATGAACTGGGCAATATACAGGGGATAGAGAAGATAGAGACCGTGATCAAATCAGGTACTTTTTCTATCGTCCTTGATCTTAACGAAGGTGCAGACAAAATAGATGCTCTCAACAAAGCCAAGGATGCCATCGCACGCAGCAGACAGTATCTTCCTTCGGATATGACGGAACCGACGGCAGAGCTGCTGATGCACAATCGACCGCTTATAAGACTTTCTCTCTCTTCTGAGCATTTGACCAAAGGCCAATTGATAGAAACGGCCAAAGAGGTAAAATCTAAAATTGCCAGAAATCCTTATGTCAGTGAGGTGCAGATCTACGGTGATGCAGACCAGGAGGTTTCCGTACAGATCAATGAAGAGGCTGTAAGAGCCTATGGTTTGGACCCAGCTACGCTGATCGATGCGATCTCAAAAACCTCGTATATCTATCCCATAGGGGATATTAAGCAAAGTGGCAATTATATATTTCTCTCTACAGTACATGGCAAAGAGAACAAGGAAGAGTGGGAATCAGTACTGATCAAAATAGGAGAGAAACAGGTGAGGCTCGGTGATGTTGCCCAGGTCGATATCACTTATCCTCAAGATACTACACTCTCGACGTTTAATGGACGGAACAACATTACATTAGTCATTTCAAAAGGGCCTGAGGGAAATGCGATACATATTTCCAAAGATCTGAAAACCTATGCCAAAGAGAAACTCTCCAAAGAGTTTCCGGACGTCTATTTCGATTTTTACCAGGACAGTTCCAAACCGGTCGAAGACAGGCTCAATACGGTCATATCAAACCTGATGTTCGGATTGCTACTGGTATTCCTCTCTATGGCATTACTGATCAATGTACGTATTGCATCCATTGTGGTGATGGGTATCCCTATCTCATTTGCTATCGGGATCATGTTCCTTTACTTTACAGGGTACTCTATCAATATCGTCTCTTTGCTTGGAGGACTGATCGTTATTGGTATCGTGGTCGATGATGCGATCGTTGTTTCTGAGAACATCCAGCGTCATATCAATGAGGGAATGGAGAGAAAAGAAGCTGTCTATCAAGGACTAAAAGAGATGGTATTACCTGTAACTTTGGCAACACTGACAACCATCGCTGCTTTTCTTCCATTGTTCATGCTCACAGGAGAGATCAAAAACTTCATTATTCTCATTCCCATTACCGTGATCATGATCCTTTTGGGATCTCTTCTTGAAAGTTTTTTCTTTCTACCCTTACATGGGGATGAGTTCCTCAAAAAGCAGAAGAACTTTATCAATTGGGAACCCCTGCAGAACAAATATGAAGCGTTACTGTATCTTGTGATCCGTTTTAAATATATATTTTTATTTACGTTTGTCATCGTGATACCTATTTTGACCGTACTCACGATCAAGATGCTCAATTTTCAGTTTTTCCCTACCTTTGATGGTAACTATCTCTACATTACAGGGAAAAGTAATATGGATACGACCATTGAAGAGACAGATAAGATCGCCAAAGAGTTGGAAAAGTATGTACTGTCAAAAAAAGAGACCTATGCACTTAAATCCACTTCTACCGTTGTAGGGTACAGAAGGTCTCTTGCCGGTGCTGATGAAAATGGAGACAATATGCTCTATATTACCATGGAGCTTTATGATATGGAACCTCAGAGTTTTATTGATGCCTATATCAATCCTATTTTGAATTTTAGTTTTATGTTCAACGATCCTGAGAAGATCAGGGAAAAACATACCTATGACCTTGCACAGCAGTTGAGAGAAGAGATCGCACCTATGATGCAAAAGTATCAGCTTGAAGAGCTTGGCGTACGTGAAGACAAACCCGGTTTGATCAAAAATGATATACAGATCAACCTCTCAGGTAAGGATGGTGAACAGATCATAGAGGCAATGAAAAGAATTGAAGAGAATCTTTCGTCTATTCCGTATGTGAAAGATGTGGGTAACAATGCACAACTTGGAAAGATGGAGTACAAGTTACGTATCAATGCCTATGGTGAACAGCTGGGTATGAGTGAAGCAGGGATAGCCCAGACACTTTCGGGCTATTTCCTTGACAGCCGTAAAGCGATGACCTTTAGTCAGAGTGGTGTGATGGAGATCAGAACAAAATCCATAGTGAAAGATTATGAAAAGACTCTCATGAATTTTATGATCCCCACACCGTCTGGAAGCGTGGTAAAATTGACCGATGTTGTGGATATCGAAAAGGTCCAGGCGTTTGAAAAGATCGAAAAAAGGGATGGGAATACGGTCAAGTCGGTCTTTGCAAACATCGATAAGAAAAAGACGACGGCTGTGGATGTACTTAAGAAGGTCAGGCCTTTGCTTGACACGATCGAGGATGATGGTATAGATGTCAGTCTTTTGGGAGAACAGGAAAAAAACCAGCAATTTAAAAATGATATGATACGCTCTTTGATCATTGCAGTCTTTTTGATCTTGATCACACTCCTTTTTATCTTTCCGAAGATCCGTTATGCCCTGATGGTCATGTCCGTCATACCCTTCAGTCTACTGGGTGCGTTAGTGGGGCATATGCTGATCGGTGTCAACCTTTCCATGCCTTCGGTCATCGGTATGTTGGGGCTCGCCGGGGTTGTGATCAATGATGGTATCATCATGCTTGATTTTCTGCATGGTACGCATAAGCCAGAGACATTCTATGAAAGGGCGAAGTTAAGGCTCCGTCCTATTTTGATCACTTCGATCACAACGTTCCTTGGGCTTTTCACCCTGATCTTCTATGCCACAGGACAGGCAGTGATACTTCAGCCTATTGCGATTTCGATAGGATTCGGTCTAATCTGGGGTACAGTTTTGAACCTTGTCTACCTGCCGTCACTCTATGCTGTGGTCAATAAGATACAGCCAGGCAGAGAGGCCTAGAGTGCCCCTGGCTCGTTTTCTTCTTTTTTCTCTTCATTGTGTTCTTTTGTTGCTTCATTCTGCTTCACATGCAGATCCAATTGAGGGAAAGGTATTTCAATATGGTGTTTGTAGAGCGTAGCATAAATGAATTTTAAAAAATCTGACTTGGTCCCCGAAGGTTTGAGTGTGGATTGTCCTCTGATCCAGACAACGAGCTCGTAATCTACTGAACTTGATCCCATGCCGGTCATCCAGATGAGGGTAGGATATTTGGCATTTTTTTTCACATAATTGATCGAACTGTTTCTAAGCTCTTCCAGGATCACTTTTTCTACTTTATCATTGCTTGTGCCGTACGCAACAGAGAAAGGGATATGGATACGTCTGATATCATTCTCCAACGTCCAGTTGATGACATTGTTCTGTATAAAAGAGGAGTTGGGAATGACGACATCAATGTTGTCATTGGTCGTAACGGTGGTTGAACGCATTCTCATATCACTCACCGTACCCCGGATGGTATCAGAGATCTCTATATAATCTCCCAAACGGATCGTGCGTTCAAACATTAAGATGATCCCCGCCGCAAAATTGGAAACAAGTGTCTGGAGACCAAAACCAATACCGATAGAGAGTGCCCCTGCAACCAGTCCGAGATTGGAAAGATCCAATCCTATACTTTTCAGTGCAACCAGCAAAGTGATGAAGACAAGAATATAGTAGCCGGCATTCGAGATCGCTTTTGCGGATGAAATTGAGATCTTTTCACGCTGTGTAGCGAGATTTACTATCTTCCGTTTGTAAAATGCAGCGATCATAAATCCAAGAACAATGATCAAAATTACTTTGAGGATATCAAGAACGGAAATTCCTTTTTCATTAAATACAAACAGGGCTTCCGTGAGCTTGCTGTAGGTAAACTCATAAATACTTTCGGCGCTCTGTTCTACATCTGAGAGTGCCAGTGCCACATTACCTGCCACCTCTTTGAACACTGTCTTGAGGATCGTACGTTTGTCTGTATAGTAATCTTTGAGATCGGGTGTGAGTTTCTGCAACTCTTCTGTATCCGCATTGAAAAGGTCGAGGGCTTTTTGGGTCTTATCTTGTTGTAAATATGCCAGAGAAAGCATAAGGGTCAGGTCGATTTTTGTAGTGACCAGACTCATCATATCCATTTCGTTGGAAAGAAGTTTTTTACTTAGCGAATTTGAAATAGTTTCACGAACGATCAGTTCACGCTCTTTTGCCAACTTTAGTGCGACGGCCTCTTGTTCAATAGGAGAAAATTGTTTATTGATCCGGGTAAGTTGTTTTTCAAGTGCCGGAATATCGAAGATGACTTGTTTCAGTTTCTGTTTGAAGCGCTCTTCTCCTTTTTTCAGTAAAGTTTCATAGGCTTTTATTGTTTCTTCATGATGGTTTCCTTTCAGTTTATAAAAGGCGTATTGCAATTGGTAGAGCAGCAGGTTTTTTTTATCTTCAACGGTAATATCATTGATACTTTGTTTCAAATAATGACGTTTAGACTGCATCGCAGACTGTTCTTTCTTTAATGTGTTGATCTTTGCGTACGTATCTGTCAATGCATTGAGATAGGACTGATAGTTTTCACTACTGATATTAGTGTCATCAAGCAATAGTGAATCAGGCAAGGG
>JBFEWI010000327.1:0-1211 GCA_041546475.1 Sulfurovum sp. | reverse complement strand
TTGATACTCTCAGCCACTTGTGCTGCAAGTTCACGTGTAGGAGTAAGTACCAAGGCACGGATCTGTTTTTTCTGCATCTTTGGTTTTGTTTGCGAAAGTTTCTCTAGTAACGGAAGTGTAAATCCTGCAGTTTTTCCCGTACCCGTTTGTGCTGCAGCCAAGACATCTTTTCCTTCTATCACGACAGGAATGGCTTTTTGTTGTATAGGCGTAGGTGTATCATACCCCTGCTCTTTGATCGCTTTTAAAAGAGGTTCAGATAACCCCAGATTTGTAAATGACATTGTATTTTATACCTTATGAACGAGCCTACCATCTGATGTGAGAGGTCGGTCCTAGGCTAAGTTAGTTATTTAATTTTATTGTGGTACCCCAAAGGGTATTTTCCCCTATAGTCAGGGTAAATAGAAGTCGTCGACCGATGTACGCTTAAATTGTTTGATATTATAGCGTAATAATGTAGATACTATGTTACCTTAAATATATCAGGATACTATAATAATAGAACTAGTAGATGGGGAAATACAATGTCACATGACCATCAGCACCATGAAATAAACAACTATAACCGTTCTTTTGCCATAGGTATTGCCCTTAATGTCATTTTTGTGGTCATTGAAGTGGGTTACGGACTGGTTGCTGATTCCCTGGCACTTATCGCAGATGCGGGGCATAACTTCAGTGATGTTTTGAGCCTTATGCTTGCATGGGGAGCTAACTACCTGGCCACAAAGCACCCCACCCATAAAAGAACCTATGGCTTGCGCAAAGTCACCATCATGGCTTCTTTGGTTTCGGCTGTACTGCTTCTGATAGCCCTAGGGGTTATCGCATGGGAATCCATAGAACGGCTCTCTTCTCCGGAACCTGTGAACGGGATGATCATTATCGTGGTTGCCGGTATCGGTGTGGTCATCAACACTGCAACAGCATTACTTTTTGTGAAGGGTCAAAAACATGATCTTAACATTCGGGCGGCATACTTGCATATGGCAGCGGATGCAGCTATCTCCTTAGGTGTTGTAGTCGCCGGTATAGCTATCATGATAACTGGCTGGCTTTGGCTTGACCCAGTTATCAGTCTTTTCATTGTGCTATTTATCTTGATTGGAACATGGAGTTTACTTAGAGATTCCATAGATCTCTCCATCGATGCAGTACCACAGGGGATAGACGTTCATCATATCAAAGAGTATCTCACTGGTCTAAAC
>JBFEWI010000174.1:0-3701 GCA_041546475.1 Sulfurovum sp. | reverse complement strand
GAACCGTAAAAATATCGCCGTCGCAAAGACACCTTTATGTCTGCTCGCTACAAAAGAGGGCATAAAGGCCTGTGTAAATGCACCCTCTGCAAAGATACGGCGAAAAAGATTGGGGAGTTTGAAGGCGACAAAGAACATATCACTCCACATGGATGCCCCTAAGGCCGAAGCCATAAGGACATCACGCCCCAGCCCGGTAACACGTGAAATCAGGATGCCAAAGCTGTTAGTGAAGATGGATTTTAATCGCATGAATTAGGTTCCCTTTTATCATCAGCAAAGCCAGCCCTGACACAAGGAGATCCACTCCATGATCTTTTCTAAAAGCTTTGTCTTTGGTAAGCAGTATCTTTGATATTTTAGATGTATTTTAGCATAGATAAACCAATCTTTGACATTTGTAATGATAATTACTGGTGAATTGAAAGACAAATTTACATAGGTATACTTTAAAACGTCAATACTTGGCTACGTTGACTAAGAGAATAGAGTACAATTCACTTACTATGAAAATCCGCAAAAAAGAGTCTATGTTTGCATGAATATTTTTACATATTCTTTACAGATTTTTACTATACTCAAGGAATGATGAAAAACAAGATTCCAGTACTAAAACAGGAAATTTCAAAGCAGGTTATAGGTCATAAAGAGATGATAGATGCTCTATTGATCGGGTTGTTTACGAATGGCCATATACTTTTAGAAGGTGTTCCCGGGCTTGCAAAGACAACAGCTGTCAATGCACTGTCCAAGAGCTTAAATTTGAACTTTAAAAGAGTCCAGTTTACCCCGGACCTGCTTCCCTCTGATATCATAGGTGCAGAGATCTATGATGTAAAATCCGGAAACTTCAAAATAAAACATGGTCCTATCTTTACCAATCTTCTGCTTGCAGACGAGATCAACCGTGCTCCTGCAAAAGTCCAATCCGCGCTTCTTGAAGTGATGCAGGAACGTCAAGTCACGATCGGAGATGAGAGTTTTGCAATAGAAGATCCTTTCTTAGTGCTTGCAACACAGAACCCGATCGAGCAAGAGGGTGCCTATACACTGCCAGAAGCCCAGCTTGACCGATTTATGTTCAAGATCATCGTCGGCTATAACAGTGAAGCAGAGGAGTACGAAATAGCAGAGAAAGCGGCCAATGCAGCTTTTGAAACGGTCAATACCGTATTGAGCCTGGATGAACTCAATAGTATCAAAGAAGAGGTCAAAGATGTCTATATGGATGATGAATTGAAAGCCTATATCATCAAACTGATCTTTGCTACACGAGAGCCACTGAAATACGGGGTAGGGTCTATTGCCGATTATATTCAGTTTGGAGCAAGCCCCAGGGCTACGATCGATATGATGAAAGCCGTTAAAGCCAGAGCCTATTTACGCGGAAATGATTTTGTATCACCTCTGGATATCTCCCTGACGATCAAAGATGTATTGAGACACAGGATAGTTCTCAGTTATGAAGCGATAGCTGAAGGTATGAGCAGTGATGATATTATTCAAAAAGTTTTAGAAACAGTTCCTGTACCCTAAGTATGGATGGATGCATGCTTACGACACTTCTCTCTTCCAATAAACAGCTTGCGTTAATGCTTATCAAGGCACAAAAAGAGGTATTCAGCAAGATCGTCGGTGAGAACAATTCAAGGCATCAGGGTATAGGGTATGATTTTGTAGAGTTACGCGAGTATGAGAGCGGTGATGACATCAAACATATCGACTGGATCATAAGCTCAAAAATGGGGAAGCCCTATATTAAGGTATTTCACCAGCCCAGAGAGCTGAATGTCTCTATCGTACCTATCTTGTCCGGATCGGTCCATTTTGGAACGAAAGTGTTAAAGCACCAGCTGATCAATGAAGTCTGTGCCCTTATTGCCTACAGCTGCGTCAAACAGAATGACCCTTTTGAGAGTTTCATATGCAATGATCATGTCATACTGAACACAAAAAAAACAAAACAGCTCTTTGGTGTGAGAACCTTGGTAGAAAACATCGCCAACTATGATGTGCTTGGTAAAAAGGTTGACTGGAAACTTATCTCGAAAAAGCTCTTTGCACAGCTAAGGCAAAGATCTCTTGTCTTTTTCATCGGAGACTTTTTTGATACAAAAGAGCTGGACCTGAGAGCCTTTTCCATGAAACATGAGGTAGTTGTGATCATTGTTCGAGACAGATTTGAAGAGGGACCTGCTCAGCTTGGAGATATCCATATAACTGACCCCTCTACAGGGCATAGTGCTCCACTGAATCTCAATGAGAAAGCTGTCAAGAGCATTCAGGCAAAGGTCTGGGAAGAGGATCAACAACTCTATAAAAAACTGAAAAGATCGGGGATCAGATGTATCAAGATCTATACCGATGAAAACCCGGCAGAAAAAATCATAACCTTAATGAACCGCCAATGAAAACCCTAGCAATGAATGATATTTTTCCTCTTGTAGAGGTACCTGACAACTCTGCGTATATTTTTTTCATACTGCTAATGATATGTATTTTAAGTGTAGCTCTGGGTATCTACTTTATATATAAACAACTTAGGTCACATAAGATCAGCAGAGAAAAAGAATATATAGAAATCCTGAAAAAGTGTGACTTTGGCAATACCAAACAGAGTCTCTATCAGATAAGCTATTATGGTCATCTTCTGGCCCAAACAGTAGAAGAGAAAAAAGCTATAGATGCCATAGTCACACAGTTCTCATCATATAAATATAAAAAAGAGGTGCCAGAGATCTCGGATGAGATACAAGAACAGTTTGTCAGGTTCTTGCATACGATAGAGAAACGCCATGTTTGATCATTTTTCTCTTGAACACCCTTATGTATTACTCCTGTTACCGCTGATAATAATGGTTGTCAGATATTTTAAGCCTATACCGACCATGTATTATATGCCACACTTCTCTCAGCTTTTGCCTCACGCGTCCACAAAACAGTATTTGCAGAATATCTTGAAGTGGGTAACACTGATCTTTGCGATCATCACGCTTAGTACTCCCGTCATCGATAGGGGTACGAAGAGCATCAAAGAAGAGGGTATTGATATCGTATTAAGTCTTGATACCAGCGGTTCTATGAGCATCATCGGTTTGAATGAGCAGAACTATGAACAAAACAGATGGGAAGTTGTTACTGAGGTTGTGAAAGATTTTATCTCCACACGAGAAAATGACAGGATCGGACTCGTTGTATTTGGTGATACAACAACTGTAGCCTCTCCCTTAAGCTATGACAATAAAGCACAGATGCATATTATAGAAGAGACCGATATCGGGATAGTTGGCAAAAGTACTGCATTGATCGACAGTATTGTCACCTCAATAACTCTGTTAAAAAAGAGTAAAAGCAGATCCAAAGTGATCATCCTTTTAAGTGATGGTGATGATACGGCAAGTCAAGTACCTTTGTCAGTAGCACTGAAATTGGCGAAAAAATATCAGATCAAAATATATACGGTCTCTATCGGTGAAAGCAATAATAATATGCTTCAACTCATCTCAAATGAAAATGGAGCCAAAAGTTTTGTAGCGACCAATAAAGAGGACCTGGATCAAGTTTATAAAACGATCAACACCCTTGAGAGCAGCCATACGGAACAAAGCAAGGTGAAGATCGTCGAGCACCTCTATTTTTATTTCTTGGGTGTTTCACTTGTTTCAGGACTACTGCTTTTACTCCTCGTACAAAAAAGTGAG
>JBFEWI010000102.1:0-6311 GCA_041546475.1 Sulfurovum sp. | reverse complement strand
TTTAAAACCCAGCATTGGGATCAAACCCAAATCCTCCGCCGCCAAAATCCGGCGTGCCAAAACTCTGTGTAGCAAACGAAGGATCTTGGTATCCCTCCTGTACAGAGAGTCCTCTTAACATCGTAATGTCCATTTTCGGGTCTATGCCCTTAGGACACACAGCTGTACACTCGCCGCATAGGGTGCAATCCCATACTCCGTTACTCTGTACATTATCGATGATGTTTTTTGCATCACTTTCACGTTTGTCCGTACTGTAGCGATAGGCGCGTGTTAGGGCAAACGGTCCAAGGAAATCGGGGTTGACCGCATAGACAGGGCAGGCCGAGTAGCAGGAGTCACAGAGTATACAGTCTGTCTGTCTTTCGGAGAGTTTTTCATCACTGTGTGTGAGTGAAGCTTCTTGCGGGGTATGCAGCCACGCGGTACTTTTCAAGAGAGTCTCTTTGGCTCTGTGTTTATCCACTTTGAGGTCACGCAGTACAGGATGGTACTGCAGCGGTTCGATGATATCTCCGGGTTTTACCTTATAGGCACAGGCAAGCTCCTCTCTTCCGTTCACACGTACGGCACAGGTACCGCAGACCGAAGCACGGCATCCTGCTGAGAAGGTCAGTGTGGCGTCTTGTGTCTCTTTGATATGGCTCAAGGCATTCAAAAGAGGGATCTCACCTTCTGGAAGGGTATAGAGCTGATGGGTATTGGTTTCAGAGCGAAGGATCTTTATTTGCATGTCTCTTCCTTTTTCCACTGGATGACAGTATGTTTTTTCAGTGTTTCATTTTCCTGTTCAAATCCGATTTTGTAATGGGCCCCACGGCTTTCATCTCTGGCAATCGCTGAAGTGATGATCGTAGGGGCCAAAAGCAGGGCATTTTGAAACTCCAAAAAGTCAACAAGGTTTTGGTTGTTCGTCCGGCTTTGATCTATGATCCCCATCTCTTTTTGCATCTCTTGCATAGCGGTCACTTCGTTCAGTGCATCATGGAGCTGTCCGTTGTCCCTGACGATACCAACCTTGTCATAAAAAAGATTCCCCAGCTTTTCTCTGTAAGGGTAGAAGTTGACAATCTCTTTTTGTGCAAACAGTGCTTCGATCGCTTCTGTATCTTTTTGTTGCTGTGTGTCATCGGCAGGTTTTGAACTTGTCTCAACAGCATGTTTAGTGGCATTCTCACCCGCTATTTTCCCAAATACTGTGATCTCAAGCAGAGAATTCCCTCCAAGACGGTTGGCTCCATGTACTTTGGCATTGGAGCATTCACCTACGGCGAAGCATCCTTTGATCCCATGGACCTCCAGGGCCTGATCGACCTCTATCCCGCCCATCGTGTAGTGGGCAACAGGTTGGATAGGGATAAGCTCTTTTGCTGGATCCACATGTTCATGCAATTTGCAGAGTTCCACCTCTTGGGGAAGCAGTTCCATGAGCTTCTCCTCGCCCAGATGACGGACATCTAAAAAGACTCTCTGTCCCTCTTTGATCTGATTGAAGATAGCACGGGCCACTTCATCACGGGGTTTGAGCTCATCTACAAAACGGTCACCCTTTTCATTGACGAGATAACCGCCTTCTCCTCTGGCACTCTCAGAGACCAGAATAGAGGAGTGTTTCAGTGCCGTGGGGTGGAATTGGATGAACTCCATATCAGAGACTGCTCCACCCGCACGCAGTACTGCGGCCATACCATCACCGGTAGAACCGTAGGCATTGGTCGTAGATCCATGATAGAGTGCACCATAACCGCCTGTGGCGATGATCACCGATCTTGCACTGATCTGTTTCACTTCACCTGTGCGTATATCCAAAAAGGTGGCACCTTTGACGGTGCCTTCACTTGTAACGAGATTGAGAAGGTAGTGTTCATCCAGAAAGTCGATCTCTTCTTTCAAACAGGTGTCATAAAGGGTATGGAGTATCTTGAGACCGGTATAGTCCTGGGCATAACAGGCACGTTTTGCGGATGCCCCGCCCATTTGACGCTGGGCTACGGTTTGGGTACCGGATTTCCCGTTGTCAAGTCTTGAAAAAGGCACACCCAGACACTCCAGCCATGCGATGGTCCCAGGCGCATTTTCACACATCTGTTTGACCATCGCTTCATCACAAAGTCCTTTGGCCGACTTGATGGTATCTGCGATGTGTGAACCTATATCATCCTCACCGACATTGCCAAGGGCAGCGTTCATGCCGCCCTGTGCCATAGAGGTTTGTGAATTGGTAGGATAGGCTTTTCCCGCTACAGCTACCGAAGCCCCGGCATGTTTTGCTGAAAGTGCGGCTGTGAGTCCGGCGCCGCCAGAACCGATGATCAGTACATCTATCATTTGCGCTCCATAAACATTTGAATATTCTCTACAATACCTTCAAGAAGCTTTTTTCTCGCTTCGATGCTTGCCCAGGCCATATGCGGCGTGATCAGAAGTCTCTCTTTATGTTTGACTTCATTCAGCCGATTGTTGGGTGTAAGCGGTTCTTGTTCAAGTACGTCCAGTCCGGCATATAAGGTTCGCCTGTCAAGCTCCACGGCCAGATCAGGTTCATTGACGATGCCTCCCCGTCCGAGGTTTAAAAGCATACCATCCTCTTTGATCAAAGGAAGATTGTTTTGGTTGATGAGGTTATAGGTATCATCATTGAGTGGTGCATGAATAGAGATGATGTCACACGTTTTGAGCAGAGAGTCCAAACTCTGATGCGGATAGTCATGATGAAGATTTTTCCCGCTGGTCGAGTGGTAGCTGACTTCCGCCCCGAATGCCGTGGCAACCTTGGCAACTTCCTGGCCTATGGTGCCAAAACCGATAATGCCCCATTTTTTCCCGGAGATCTCATAAAAAGGTTGGCTGACATCGGTAAAAAGCCCTGACTTGCTCCATGATCCGTCTTTGACCACGTTATCATAATAGGCCATTTTTTCAAGGAGATAGAGTGCCATAGAAAAGGTATGCTGTACCACACTCTTTGTTGAGTATCCCGAAACATTTTTGACCTCTATCCCTTTCGCCTTGGCAGCATCCAGGTCTACATTGTTCATACCTGTGGCTGCGATACAAATGAGTTTCAGTGAAGGGGTTGCTTCCATCATCTCTGCTGTGATGACCACTTTATTGGTGATGATGATGTCTGCACTCTGTATGCGTTCAAGTGTCTCTTTGGGTGAAGTGGTCTGGTACACGCTCAGTGTGCCAAAAGATTCAAGTGCCGTGATGTCCAGGTCATCACCCAGTGTTTTAGCGTCTAGTAATACGATATTCATCTATTGCCTTAGTGTTGAGGTATGGGTGTAGTATTATCGTCTGCACAAGAAGGTGTTTCTGTAATCGTAAGGGCACACCCTGCATCACCTCCTGCTGCTAGGAAATCTGAAGAGAGTCCCAAGGTACTGCTTTGTGCCAGTGCAATATCTACTTCATCTTTAAGCACTTCTTTTTTACTTTGTGCATCAAAATATGCAATGATCTTTCTATCACCTTTTAAAATGGTCATGCTTGAGGCCTCTTTGATAATGAGTACAGGGATAGTGCCTATATCCACAAATTTTAGAAATCCTCTGGCATTGATCTCTTTTGAAGCGATAGGTGTATAGGCTATCTGATGTTCTGCAAAATAGTTTTTTACTTTTTTACAATGACTGCATGTCTCTGACTGTATGAGATACATACCAGGAGCAGTCACAAAAGATCTATTTTGAGGAATGTTCAATGTATTCAAAGCAACAAAAATGAAAAGAACTGAAGCCAGAACACCGACAAAGTGCTTCATGTGACTGAAGAATGCAATAACAAGCAAAGAGGAGAAGACGCTCAGACAGAAGATACATGGTTCAGGGTTGGCTATGAACTGGTAGCTGATGATGGTAGTTTCAAAGGCTATTCCAGAGTAAAGCAGAATGAAAAAGAGTGTTTCAAACACACTGCTTTTGAGTGAACGGTAGCCTGTGATGATCAAGAAGAGTACACCGGCCAAACCAAAATAGTTAAGATAAATATGGTCAAATCTAAGGAGTTCTCCTGCAAGTGCACAACCTACTTCCCCGCAAAGCGAGGTATGCTGTAATCTCAGATAGGTCTCAATACCTATATATACAAAGAGTAAAAAGGGTAGAAAAACCCTAGCAAAAAAATGCATCAGTGCTCCTCTTAGTGATCTGAAATATTCTCTACGATCTGAGTGGCTCTTTTTTTGGCCTCTTCTACTTCATCGAGTACAAGACTGACTGCCATACGACGGCCTACATGGGATTCCGGTTTTCCAAAGACCCTTACAAAACTGTCTTTTGTAAAGGCAGTGTCGGGTACTTCAAGTGTAGGAGTGTGGCTTTCATTTTTGGCTTTGTACGCACCACAGGCACCAGAGCCGTAGAAGGTAAAGTCAAGAGGGAGACCAAGTACTGCTCTTACATGAAGGGCAAACTCGCTTTGGCTTTGTGTCACGAGTGTGACCATCCCTGTATCATGGGGACGAGGGCTCAGTTCAGAGAAGTAGACTTCATCATCTTTCACGAAGAATTCCACACCGAAGATACCGCGACCACCCAGACCGTCAGTGACTGCCTTTGCGATCTCCTGCGCTTTTTTGAGTGATGATGGAGTCATTTGCATCGGCTGCCATGAGAGGATGAAATCCCCGTCTTTTTGCACATGCCCGATAGGTTCGCAGAATGTGGTACCTGTTTCGTTACGTACGGTCAAAAGGGTGATCTCATAGTCAAAAGGGATGAACTCTTCAACGATCAGTTCAGAGGCATCTCCACGTGCTTCTTTTGCCATCTCCCAAGATCTTTCTATATCATCCGGTGTTCTTGCGATACTCTGTCCATGGCCGGATGAACTCATCACAGGTTTGATGACACAAGGGAAGCCTATACGTGCACCTGCTTCTTTAAGCCCTTCAAGCGTGGTCACAAACTCATATTTGCTTGTCTTCAGTCCCAGCTCTTCTGCCGCAAAAACACGGATGTTCTTACGGTTCATCGTTTTATTGACCGCTTCGGCATTCGGGATGACATGAAACCCTTTGGCTTCTGCTTCAAAAAGGGCTGCAATGCTGATCGCTTCCACTTCAGGCAGGATAAAACTAGGCTGCTCTTTCTCTATCAGTGCAAGTACGGCTTCTTTGTCCTGCATGTCTATGGCATAAGAGCGGTTGGCCACGAGGTGTGCCGGGGCATTTTCATATTTATCTACGGCGACGACCTCTATCCCGAGTCGTTGTGCCTCAATAGCAACCTCTTTACCAAGTTCACCTGAACCCAGGAGCATGATCTTAATAGCGTCTTTTTGTAATGTGGTCGTAAATGTCATAAGAAAACCTTCGAAAAATTAATAGAATTATTCTACCGAAAAGTTAAATAAGGTGTAATGAGTTAAAGGAAAATTTGTGGCGGTTTAAATAAAAAAGTGAGATGAGTCGCAGGGCAGATGCCCTGCTGCTGTAAAAATTACAGTCTTGACTCGTATCTTCTAAGCATGAAGAGTTTTTTAAGGATTTTCTTGCGAGTTGCAATCTTTTCTTTCTTTCTCTTTTCAGTCTCAGTTTCGTGAGTTTGTCTAGCTCTAGCTTCTGTCACGATAAGGTTTCTGTCGCATTGTCTTTTGAATTTTCTGTAAGCATCATCAAAAGAGTCACGTTGTGATAGCATAATTCCTGGCATCGAAAGCACCCCCTTCCTTATCAAAATTTTCTGGTTCTGGACCAAAATAGATAAATTATGATGGGATTATATCGTGTTAGTATTAATTTGTGATAAAATAGGAGGAGTAGTAAGCCGTCGAAGGAGTCAAGATGCAAAAAGTATTTGAAAATTGTTATGCCTTGGATCAAAGATGTTATGAAAGCTACGGATTGAGTGAAGATATACTGATGGAGCATGCCGCTGCGGGTATGGCTGACTATATCCGTAGACATTTTCCCAAAGGGACTTCTGTGTTGATCGTTGCAGGTATGGGGAACAACGGTGCAGACGGTATTGCATTGGGACGTCAGCTTCATGGAGATTACAGGGTCAAACTCTATCTCCCATTCCCCCTCAGTTCCGATATGGCAAAGGTACAGTTGGAACGTGCCACGCTTTTAGGTGTCAAAACCGTCGATGAGATCACTCAAGCCGATGTAGTGGTAGACGCACTGTTCGGTGCTGGCCTCAATCGGAACATAGATGAGAATGCCGAACATCTGCTGCATCAGCTCAATGCGATGAAGGCCTATAAGATCGCCTGTGATATTCCTACCGGTGTTGGAGAGAAAGGGACACTTATGCCTATGGCATTTCATGCAGATGTGACCTTGACTATGGGCGCCTATAAAG
>JBFEWI010000062.1:0-8568 GCA_041546475.1 Sulfurovum sp. | reverse complement strand
TTTTTGTTGTAGGTGCCTTGACCGCTTCAGGTTCTTTGAGTCTGTTATATGCTTTAATGAACATAAATACAACAAACCCCAGGATCACAAATGAGATCACATCATTGATAAACATACCGTATTTTATCGCCGGTGCTCCTGGATTGTCTAAGGCAGCCATATTTTCATAACTTTTACCGTCGAGGGCAATGAAAAGTTGAGAAAAGTCCACCCTCCCCATAAGCAGTCCTACCGGAGGCATCACTACATTCGGGACCATCGACTTTACGACCGTAGCAAAAGCCCCGCCGAAGATAAAACCCACTGCCATATCTACCATATTCCCCTTGATCAGAAACTTTTTAAACTCTTCCAACATGCTTTTCCCTTGTATCTAATAAAATCATAAAGTATAATCCAAAGAAGAGGGGAAATCTCTGAAAAGTGCTAGTCCATACTTTCATAGTATGTTATAAGGATAAAAAAAGCGTTAAATAGTGTATACTTCACTATGGCTATATATCAAGAGACGATCACACTATCACCAAAGCTCAGGGGCTTTCATCTCATTACCTCAGAGATAGAAAAAACGCTGCTTTCCATGCCATCTGTTGAAACCGGGATTTTGCACCTCTTTATCAAGCACACCAGTGCTTCACTCAGCATCAATGAAAATGCCGATCCTACTGTACGCGAGGATATGGAAAATTTTTTTAACGAACTTGCCGATGAGAAGCCCTACTATATCCACACGTATGAAGGAGCAGATGATATGCCTGCACACATCAAAGCTTCAGTGCTTGGAAGTGCACTGACCATTCCTATCACAAACGGTAGAATGAATCTTGGTACATGGCAGGGGATCTATCTTGGAGAGCATAGAGATCACGGCGGGAGCCGCCGTATCGTAGTGACCTTATATAGTTAGGCGTTACTTAATTTTCTATTTCTGGCAGCCAGAACTGTCAATACAAACAATCCTGCCACGGCATAATAGACCCACATAGGAATAGGCACCGGATCACCCGCTGCGTAAGAGTGTAAACCTGAGAGATAATAGTTGACACCGAAGTATGTCATCAGTACGGTTGAGTACGCCCATGTGGCAGTGACATTATAGATGAAGTTTGACTTCAATGCCGGAATGAACCTTAAGTGCAGTACGGTTGCATAGATGAGTATCGTCACTGCTGCCCAGGTCTCTTTAGGATCCCAGCCCCAGTAACGTCCCCAGCTCTCATTGGCCCATACACCGCCAAGGAAGTTTCCTACTGTTAATAGGAAAAGACCTATGATCAGTCCCATTTCAGAAAGGTTTGTCAACTCTTTAATGGAACGGTCAATGTTTTCAGTACCATTTTTCCCTCTGATGATATATAAGATCAATACCAAAAGTGACAAAATGGAACCTAGACCAAGGAAACCGTCACCGGAGATAATAGTTGCGACGTGTATCATCAGCCAATAGGACTTGAGCACCGGTACGAGATTGGTGATCTCAGGGTTGATGAAGTTCATATGGGCTACCCCCATCGTCACACCTGCCAAAATAGCCGTACCTGCCAATGCAAACGGAGAACGTCTTGCCAGGAGTATACCTGCTAACACCGTAGAAGCTGCAATAAACACGATGGATTCATAGGCATTGGACCAAGGTGCATGTCCTGAAATATACCAACGAATACCCAATCCTATAATATGCAGTGCGAAGCCGACGATAAGAATAGCCAATGCCGCACGCATAATCCATTTCATAGAGAATGCCGGTTTAAGTACATTGATAAATGCAAAGATCAAAAGTACAATACCCAATAAAAGATAGAGTGGTACAAGCTTACCGAAGAGTCCGAATTTATTGTATTTGATCTCCATATCTATGTGTGTTTTACTTGGTATTACTGCCGATCCGTATTTTTCCTGATACTGACGTATCCCTGTCAGTGCAAGATCAGCCCTTGACCAATCACCTGTTTTAAGGCCCTGCGCAACCATTTGGAAATAGGCGGCGATACTCATTCTGACAGCATTTGACTGCTCTTTAGGAAATGCTTTAAGTGCATCCAGAGGTGCCATCCATTTGTTGTTGGCATCGTTTGGTTTCGGGAAGATACGTAAAAGTGAACCCTGATAGGCCATAAAGGCAACATTGACCCTTTCATCTATCTTGATGAGCTCTTTGTCATATTGTGATTTTTCCAGCGGCTTCTTTTGACTCGCTTCCGTGACTGCTGAAAAGATCTTATAAGCGTTATCATCTTCTGAAAAGAAATCGGTAAATTTTGCATATTTGGTATCTTCAGGCAGCCCCAGTGTGACTGCGATCTTTTTATGCCCGACTTTGATCATCGGCACATTCTGGTACAGTTCAGGCTGCATGATCATACCCAGCAGCATCTGTGTAGGTTCCAGATCAAAAAGGAGTGATCTTCCTGTGATCTTTGCGATTACATCATGAGCAACTGTATCCATAGGTTTCATACGTCCCTGATGGTCCTGTACTGCGATTTTTCCAAAGTTCTTTGCATGATCAGCATCATAGGATCGCATCGTTTTTAGCATTTCATCATCAATGGTCGGTGATGCTGCATTCAGCTGTTGCGGGTTGAGTGCCAACAGTGCCACAAAAGCTACTGCAGCAGCAGATGTCTGGAGTTTTCTTGCTCCCTTAAGCAGTTTTTGAAATCTTCCGCTAGGTGCGAAGAGTGACCATATCATTCCGATTGTCAGTAGGATATATCCTATGTAGGTAGGCAGCGTTCCCGGATCGTGGTTTACAGAGAGTACCGTACCTTTTTCATCCTGGTCGTAGGAGGACTGGAAGAAGCGGTAGTTTCTATGGTCAAGCACATGGTTCATATAGATCTTATAGGGCATATTGATATTCTGTTCTTTGTCGATCAGTACGACATCACTGGAGTATGATGCAGGGGTCATAGAGCCCGGGTAACGTTCCAGTTCAAAGTTCTCCAGCTTTATGGAAAACGGCAGGTCGATCAGTTTTGCCCCTACGCGCATATCAATGTGTACTCCATTGAGATCGATCTGCTTTATTTTTCCCATTCTACCTTGATATGGACGTGTGGTAATGATCTTGCTTTGATCCCCTACACTGACTTTCCATTGTATATACTCTGCTTGACCTTTTTGTGTCTTGAGATCATCAGACTCCAACTCCACGATCGCTTTTTCATGTACATCTTTCAAAACGATCGCATTAGAACCAAATCGGTATAACATTCTGTTCTTGAACTCATTTTCCCCTGCTTTTAATTCGCCTGAACTTCTATCGTTCATATTGAGTGTCTGAAGTGTAAAAGGGAACTCAACTTTATACCCCGTACCATCTTCCTTGATAAGGAATGTAGGTTTATCGGTCGTAGGTTCGATATCATATCCCAGATAAAAACCGCCAAAATCTTTTCTCTCGCCTTTGGCGATATAGTAGATCTCACCTTTTTGGCCTGTTGAGATCTTCAATTCTAAAAGCTTTTTCCCTTTTTCAGACGCTATCGCTTTTTCCTGTGCTGTTGGCAAATACTTGAGCAGTTCAACTTTTACTTCTTTATTTCCGACCGCTAGACTCTCAGTTACGGTATTCTTTGTCATAGTCGAGAAGTAAAGTTCTTTTTCAAGCGTAGCACTCTTCTGCCCTTCTGTAACATGAAGTTGTAATACCTTTGCATCCGAAACCATGGTATTACTGACGGCTCCCTCACGTATGTGCATGATACCTTCATAGCCTATGTAACGTGTGACAACTGCGCCTAGTGCGATCACGAGGAAAGAGAAGTGAAAAAGAAAAACAGCAGGTTTTGTTTTGTAACTTTTATATTTGATGATATTGTAGATGAGGATAGCGATAAAATAGCCCAGAAACAGTTCAAACCATTGTGTTTTATAGATCAGTGCCTTTGCGGTTTGCGTACCGTAATCATTTTCAATAAATGTTGCCGTACCGATCAGCGCACCAAAAGCGAACAACACAAACACAGCCATTTTCATGGAAAAAATATACTTCATCTCTTATATCCCCTTATACGATTGAGTAGAAGATTATAACGGATGTTTGCTAACCGAACGTTAATCCTGAAAATTTAACGCCTATTGTAGAGACAATAGCAGGTCACTGTTACCTAAGAACCCTCACTCTGTAGCTCTATCACGACACGAAACCCTATAAAATAGTTACGCCCGCCAGAACCCAAATTGATGCGTGAAGAACAGCGGCTGTTCTCAGCACTCCCGTTCCAGGAACCCCCGCGCAGTACCCGCCCCTTCTCATTGGGTACTTTATAGGCCGACCCGTCTGTAGGTGTATTGTCATAGGTTTCACTGTACCAATCTGCACACCACTCCCATACATTTCCGTGCATATCGTACAGTCCCCATGCATTGTGTTTTTTGGTACCGACATCATGGGTCACGCCTTCTGAATTGTCCGCATACCAGGCATACGCACCAAATTCTCTCTCATCATCACCAAAACAGTAGTTTCCCGTACTCCCGGCCCGGCAGGCATATTCCCATTCAGCTTCTGTAGGAAGTCTATAGGTAACCCCATCTCTTTGTGTTTTCCATGCACAATACGCCTTGGCATCATGATAACGTACACGCCTTACGGGTACATCCATACCTAGATGTTCATGCCTCTCCTCTGGTACTTCTGCTCCTGTGGCCTGTGCAAAGAGCATATACTCTTCTACCGTCACCGGTCGCTTGGCCATAGCGATATCATAGTTGATATGTACTTCATGCAGAGGTTTTTCCCTCTCTTTGGCAAGTGCGTCATCCGACCCCATAAGAAAAGAGCCTCGGGGAAGCTGTACAAAATTGTCCTCAAAGTATGATTGCAACATGTTACTTTAACTCTCCCCAGCTGTCGCCTATACTGACTGAACACTCCAATGGTACTTCCAGCTCCAGTATATTCTCCATGGTATGCACAAAACGTTTGGAGATCTCTTCGACTTTCTCTTCTTTCACTTCAAAGATGAGTTCATCGTGTATCTGCAGAAGCATAAAGGCATCCAGGTTTTCTTCTTGTATCATCGTGTCTATCTGGTTCATAGAGAGTTTTATCAGGTCAGCGGCACTTCCTTGGAAAACAGTGTTCACAGACTCACGCATGTAGGCTGCTTTTTGCATCCCGTTGGCATTCTCATAGTCGAAGATACGTCTTCTTTTCAGTATGGTTTCCACATAACCGTCTATCTTGACACGTTCCTGAATCCCTTCAAGAAAACTTTTCACTGTAGGGAATGATGCAAAATAGTTCTTGATGATCTCTTTGGCTTCTGCTTGTGGAATACCCACATCCTCAGAGAGTTTTTTGGGTCCCATACCGTAAAGAAGCCCGAAGTTCACAGATTTTGCCAGGTTACGTTTTTCTTTCGCTTCCACCTCTCCAAAGAGTTTGATGGCAGTTGCAAGGTGAATATCCGCTCCCTGATTGAAGGCATCCAGTAAAGCGGCATCTTTTGAAAAGTGTGCAAGCAGTCGAAGTTCTATCTGGGAGTAGTCGATACTGACCAGTTTATACCCCTCTTTGGCCACAAAAGCTTCCCTTACCGAGCGTCCCAGTGCTGAACGTACCGGAATGTTCTGCAGGTTAGGATCTCGTGAACTTAAACGTCCTGTCGCTGTACCCGTTTGTACAAAAGAGGTATAGATGCGACTGTTCTCATCTGCATTTGCAAGCTTTAGTAAAGGGTCCACATAGGTGGAGAGTATCTTCTGGTGTTCACGGTATGCAAGGATTTTCTCTATGATCGGATGTTCTCCTACCAATGCACTCAAGACTGCTTCATTGGTACTGTAGCCTGTTTTGGTTTTCTTTCCGCCTTTGAGTCCAAGCTGTTGGAAAAGTATATTTCCCAACTGTTGTGTAGATTTGATATTAAACTCAGAACCGCTGAGTTCATAGATCTCAGCAGTGAGGGTTGCCAAAGTTTCACTGAGGTTTTTTTGAAGTGCTTCAAGTTTGGCAGGATCTATTTTAATACCCAGGTTTTCCATACCTATGAGTACATTGATGAACGGATACTCGACATTTTTCGCTTCCTTGAGAAGATGTGTCAGTGAAGAGAGTTCCATTTTCTTTTTAATGCTACCATAGAGAAGATAGGTCATCCATGCATCTTCTGCAGCATAAAAAGTAGCATCCCCGATGTTTACGGCTGAGAAATCCTCTCCCTTTTTAACCATCTCTTTAAAAGGCTTCATCTCATATTTGAAAAAGGTCTTGGCCAGTGTATCAAGCCCTACTTTGCTTCCGGGGTTTGAAAGCCATGCCATGATCATCGTATCTGCATAAGGTACGATCGGTTCCATAGCAAACTGGTTATAAAGCAATGAAAGATCGAACTTTAGATTTTGTCCCACGATGTTATAGGTGAAGAGTTTTTTGAGTGCGTCAACAGCATCATCCAGACTCACCTGATCTTCCACACCAAGATAGTTATGTCCTACGGGCACATAGTATGCTTTATCTGACTCAAAACAGAAACTGAACCCTACCATTTTGGCCACTTTTGTATCCAAGCCTGTTGTCTCTGTGTCAAAAGCAACGATAGCATCTTTTTCGATACGCTCCAATACACTTTCCAGCTTCTCTTTACTGTCCAGGGTAATGGCTTCAAAACTGATTCCCTGATTTTTCGGTTTTTCCACCACAGGGCAGTCCGTCTCTTCCAACCCTACTTTTGCTTTTTTGATCGCTTGCTTCATCTCATACTTTTCAAACTCTTCAAGCAGACAGGAGAGATAGTTTTTGTCTTCAAAAACAAAACTTTCCACATCCATCTCTTCAAAGACATCTGATCTCATTGTCACCAGTTCACGGGACATAAAAGCGTTCTCTTTACTCTCCAAAAGAAGTTTCTGTATACGCGGTGTTCCACAGTTCTCTATGTCATCATAGATCGCTTCGAGCGTATGGTACTGATTGATCAGTTTGGCTGCACCTACTTTTCCTATACCTTTGACACCGGGGATATTGTCCGAGCTGTCTCCCAGAATGGCTTGAAAGTTGATGAAGTCTTTAGGGCGTACCCCGAATTTATCCACACATGCCTGTTCATCGACTTCCTGTTTTTTCACCGAATCATACATCACCACCACGCCGTCATCGATCATCTGGTAGAGATCTTTGTCATGTGAGACGATACGTACCTTTAACCCCTGTTCTCTGGAAAATTTCGTCACTGTCGTGATCACATCGTCTGCTTCAAACCCTTCACAAGAGAGATTGGCAAAGCCCATTTGTTCTATCCACTCTATGGCGACCGGAAGCTGTTTGAGCAGATCATCAGGTGCGGCCTCACGATGTGCTTTATACTCCGGGTAGAGATCATTACGGAAGGTTCTGCCTTTTGCATCCAGAGCAAAAACCAGGTAATCGGTACTATGATCACGGTGTAAAGAGTCCAC
This sequence comes from Sulfurovum sp., assembly GCA_041546475.1. GTDB lineage: Bacteria > Campylobacterota > Campylobacteria > Campylobacterales > Sulfurovaceae > Sulfurovum. The sequence continues at coordinate 1,161 of JBFEWI010000062.1, read as the reverse complement.
AAGATTGGCAAAACCGGTCAATAAGCCTGTCGGGAAACCTTCGGAGTTGCGTAAAGGAGGAAGTGCGAAATAGGAACGAAAGAAAAATCCGAATGTGTCTATAATAGTGATTGTTTTCATACTGTTTTTCCTTCTAATTCTTTAGCCAAATATTCACCGGTATATGACCCTGTTTTTTTATAGTTTCCGGCCACCTCTTCAGGTGAGCCTGTAGCGATAATAAGCCCGCCTTTATTTCCACCTTCCGGTCCCATATCTATGATGTAGTCTGCATTTTTGATCATATCCAGGTTGTGTTCGATAACAACCACTGAATTACCCAACTCTACCAGGTGGTGAAGTACACCTGTGAGTCTGTCCACATCAGCGAAGTGAAGTCCCGTGGTAGGCTCATCCAACACATAGAGGGTCTGTCCCGTATCTTTACGACTCAGCTCTTTACTCAGCTTGATACGCTGTGCCTCTCCTCCTGAAAGTGTGGTGGCATTTTGTCCCAGGGTAATATAGTGCAGTCCCACATCTGTCAATGTCTTCAGCTTGACCGCTATGGCCGGAATGGCTTTGAAGAACTCCAGCGCTTCACCCACACTCATACCAAGGACATCCGAGATGGACTTCCCTTTATAGAGTACTTCTCGTGTCTGTGCATTGTAGCGTGTCCCGTCACAGGCATCACAAGAGACCAGTACATCCGGTAAAAAGTGCATCTCTATCTTGATCTGTCCTTCCCCCTGACACTTCTCACAGCGTCCACCTTTGACATTAAATGAAAAACGCCCTATCTTGTACCCGCGAAGCTCCGCCTCTTTGGTTTGGGCAAAGAGTTTACGGATCTCATCCATGATGCCTGTATAGGTTGCAGGGTTGGAACGCGGTGTTCTTCCTATCGGGCTTTGATCCAGATAAATAACTTTATCCAGTTTGTCCAGTCCTGTGATCTCTACACCATCAACCTTGTTAACCTTTTTGGCATGGTTGAGTATCTCTCTTGCCACAGGCAGTAAGGTTTGAAGGATCAATGAACTCTTACCGCTTCCGCTGACTCCCGTGATACATACAAAATTTTCCAAAGGGATCTTCGCATCAAGTTTTTCGATATTGTTGATCGTCACATTTTTGATCTCTATCCACTCTTTTTGAGGCTTATCATGCGAATAAGAG
>JBFEWI010000192.1:0-3253 GCA_041546475.1 Sulfurovum sp. | reverse complement strand
TTTCCCGAACCACCATCCCGACCCCTCTGTAGAGAAGAACCTTGCAGATATCAAAGCCGCTTTAGAGAAAGAGGGGGACATCGCTTTTGCCTATGATGGAGATGCAGATCGTATCGCTGTGCTCACACATAAGCATAACATAAAGGGGGATCAAATGGCCCTGCTCTATGCCATGAAGATGCAGAACCCTACGGTCATAGGAGAGGTCAAATGCTCACAGATCATGTATGATGAACTTGAACGTCGTGGTGCAAAAGCGATCATGCACAAGACAGGTCACTCCAATCTGAAAGTAAAAATGAAAGAGACCAATGCAGATCTTGCCTGTGAAGTGAGCGGGCATATCTTCTTTAAGAACCGTTATTTTGGATATGATGATGCCATCTATGCCACGCTTAGAATGCTTGAACTTATCCATGACGGTATTGACCTGGATAAAGAGATCGATGCACTGCCGACAGTATTTTCTACAGAAGAGATAAAAGTCGAGACCACTGAAGAAGAAAAATTTGCGATCATTGACAAGGTTAAAGAACTACTTGTCCATCCACCTGAAGATTTCCCTAAAATTCTCAGCATCATTGATGTAGATGGTGTGCGTATCAACTTTGAAAAGGGGTGGGGATTGGTAAGGGCCAGCAACACCACGCCTGTACTTGTCACACGGTTCGAATCTACCGATAAAATACTGGCAAAAGAGTATGAATCCAAGGTCAATGCCCTGATCAAACAAGCAAAGAGCCTACTATGATCAACAAACTCTCTTTTACGTACCAAGATGAAACAACCCAGAAGAAGGCGTTTGAAGCGATTGAAGCAGAACAACAGAGTATTGGCTATTATGCACTTCCGGATCAAGACATCACACCTATAGTAAACTATTGCAACTCGATTCCTGATACGGTAGATACGATCGCAGTTATTGGGATCGGCGGGAGTTCTTTAGGTACCAAGGCTGTATATGAATTCCTCAAACCTCTCAATAGTCTTACACGAAAACTCTACTTTTTTGAGAGTACCGACCCCATTAATATCACTGCCCTGCTTTCAAAGACAGACCTTGCAAAGACCCATTTCCTTGTGATCTCAAAATCAGGGACCACGGTCGAGACCTTTTCACTCTATAAATACATCTATTCACTTCAAAGTGATCCTACCGCCTATACATTTATCACGGATCCTGGATCCCCGCTTGAAAAGTATGCAAAAGAGATCAACGCAACCGTACTTCACTTGCCTCATAATGTAGGAGGAAGATTCTCTGTACTCTCAACGGTAGGACTTGTTCCCTTGGCTTTATGCGGTATAGAGATACAGGCACTTCTAAATGGGGCAAAGGAGGTCAAAGAGAGCTTTTTTCATGATGGATACCTCAAAGATACACTATTGAAAAAAGCCGCCTTTTATGCAAAAAACCATACCCAATACAACATCAACTGCATTTTCGCCTATTCTGAAACACTCAAATATTTCTGTGAATGGTATGTGCAGCTTTGGGGGGAGAGCCTGGGGAAACATCAACGCCACAGTGCATTTCATGTAGGTCTGACGCCTATCGGCCTGATTGGTCCGGAAGACCAGCATTCATTCCTGCAGCTTATCATGGAAGGGACCAGGGACAAATCGGTCACTTTCATTAAAATCGAAGATTTTAATGACAATATCACTATCCCGGATATCACACTGCCCCATTTGGAAAGCCTTGATACACTCAACAACCTGCCTTTTTCCCAACTTATCAATATGCAGTGCGATTCTGTGTTGGAATCACTGGAAGCACAAAATGATATTCCTATTGACACTATTATCCTTCCACATGTCGATGAGAACACCATAGGCTCACTGCTTTACTACTATGAACTACTGACGTCACTGGTAGGAGAGCTTATCGATGTCAATACCTATGATCAACCCGGAGTGGAAGCAGGGAAGATCATCTTAAAGAGAAAACTAAACCAAAAGGGAAGATAAAATCATGAGTTACAAAATAGCCATCGCAGGTACAGGATACGTTGGACTTTCAAACGGGATCCTGTTGGCACAGCACAATGAAGTCGTTGCACTGGATGTGATCCCTGAAAAAGTGGAGATGCTCAACAAAAAGATCTCTCCTATCGAAGATACGGAGATAGAAGAGTACCTGAAGAACAAACCACTGAACTTCAAAGCGACACTGGATAAGCATGAAGCCTATGAGAACGCCGATTTTGTCATCATCGCTACCCCTACGGATTACGATCCGAAAACCAATTACTTCAATACCGACTTGGTAGAATCCGTGATCAAAGATGTCATGGAGATCAATCCTAATGCAGTGATGGTGATCAAATCTACCATTCCTGTTGGCTATACAAAAAGTATCAGAGAAAAATACAATTGTGAAAACATCATCTTCTCTCCAGAGTTCCTTAGAGAAGGCAAAGCCCTCTATGATAACCTTTACCCTTCCCGTATCATCGTAGGAGAAGAGAGTGAACGTGCAAAAACCTTTGCAAACCTTCTGGCGCAAGGTGCTATTAAAAAAGATATTGACATTCTTTTTACAGGCTCTACGGAAGCAGAAGCAGTGAAACTCTTTTCAAATACTTTCCTTGCAATGAGAGTCGCCTACTTCAATGAACTTGACTCTTATGCAGAAACAAACCATTTGGATACCAGACAGATCATAGAGGGTGTGGGACTTGACCCCAGAATAGGTATGCACTATAATAACCCTTCATTTGGATATGGTGGATACTGTCTGCCAAAAGATACCAAGCAGTTACGCGCAAATTATAAAGATGTACCTAGCAACCTTATTAGTGCTATTGTAGAGGCGAACAGTACAAGAAAAGATTTTATTGCTGATTCAATCATTAAAAAGAACCCCTCTACGGTCGGTATCTACCGTCTGACGATGAAGAGCGGATCAGACAACTTTAGATCTTCATCGATCCAGGGCATCATGAAACGTATCAAAGCCAAAGGGATCAATGTCGTAGTCTATGAACCCGCACTACAAGAAGATACATTCTTTAACTCCAAAGTGATGAAAGACTTACAAGAGTTCAAAGATATTTCAGATGTGATCGTAGCCAACAGGCTCTCAGAGGATCTCAAAGATGTAGAAGCGAAAGTGTATACCAGAGATCTCTTCGGTAGCGACTAAAAGGGGGAATAGATGAAGATATTGGTCACAGGAACAGCTGGCTTCATAGGATTTCATTTGGCAAAGAAACTGCTTGAGCGTGGTGATGAAGTCGTGGGGCTTGAT
>JBFEWI010000341.1:0-1068 GCA_041546475.1 Sulfurovum sp. | reverse complement strand
CATTGCTTCTATGCAAAGATTTGTGATCTGTTTAAAATTTTTTTCTTTTATCATCTCTTTGGGAACGATCCAGCTTCCCCCTGCACAGAGTACATTGTCAAGTGAAAGAAAATCACTGATATTGTCAAGATTCACACCTCCGGTTGGGCAGAATCTCATGCTGGGAAAAGGTCCGCTATAAGCCTTGAGTATCTCGATACCTCCTGCGAGTGTTGCAGGGAAAAGTTTACAATATTCAAAACCGTTATTTTTCGCAAGCATCACTTCTGAAGCAGTAGCCACACCGGGGATCAAGGCGACATTCAACTCTTTTGAAGTCTGCATCAATGCATCACTGATACCCGGACTGAAGACAAACGCTGCACCATGAGCTACCGCTTGCTTAAAATCACTGCTATTAAGTACAGTTCCCGCACCGACATGCATCTGCGGCAAAGATTTTGAAATGATCTCTATGGCCTTGAGACCTGCTTGGGTACGAAGTGTGATCTCCATAATGTTAATGCCGCCCTCCAGCAACGCTTCGGCAAGCGGAAGCGCATCTTCTTCACTCTCCAGTGCTATGACCGGAACGATAGGTGAAAGTTTCATCACTGCTTCGGCTGTCATGCCCTCTCCTTTCCTGAAATATCAAAGAGACTTGCACCCTCTTCTGCCATACCGACACTCTGACGGACAGCGACAAAAAGCTCTCTTCCAAACCCGTGTTTATTGGCGCTAAGGTCCGGTCTGACAATGCTTCGTGCCTTTAACTCAGTATCATCGACTAAAAGCATGATCTCTCCTTTTTTTGCATCAAAACGGATCATGTCACCCGTTTTGACCTTTGCCAGCATCCCTCCGTCAAGTGCTTCAGGAGAGAAGTGAATGGCAGAAGGTACTTTACCCGATGCACCGGACATACGTCCATCGGTGATAATAGCAACTTTATACCCCTTGTCCTGAAGGGCACCAAGCGGTGGCATCAGTCCGTGCAACTCCGGCATTCCATTGGCTTTTGGACCCTGATACCGTACTACGGCGATGAAGTCTTTTTCCAATTCACCCTGATGAAATGCATCCTGCAAT
>JBFEWI010000127.1:0-5319 GCA_041546475.1 Sulfurovum sp. | reverse complement strand
TGTTATCCCTACTCTCCACACCACGATTCAGCTGAGAGAGTGCTAAAATAGGGATCTGAAGTTCTCTGGCCAACTGCTTGAGACCTCTTGAGATCTCAGAGACCTCCTGTTGTCTTCCTTCTCTGCCTTCACCACTCATCAGCTGCAGGTAGTCTATAATCGCTACTGAAATCTCGGGATGTTGTGCCTTCAGTTTACGAAGTTTACTTCGCACATGGTGTATGGTCGCATATCCGCCGTCATCCACAAAGAGTTTTTTCGAAGCGATATCCTGTGTCGCAGCTGCAAGATCACTCCACTGCTCATCTTTTAGGTCCCCTACTCTCAGTGCCTGAAGCGGAATGGAGGTTTTGGCAGAAAGCATTCTGAGCATGAGCTGCTCTGCGGGCATTTCCAGCGAGAAAAAAGCCACCCCTTCATTACGCTCTATCGCTTTGAGTGCCATATTGAGTACAAATGCCGTTTTACCCATCGCAGGACGTGCAGCGATGATCACCAGGTCCCCTTTACCAAATCCGGATGTCCTCTCATTCAAGTTTCTAAACCCGGTATCCGTACCGATGAGTTTGGAGTTGCCCAACGCTTTGAGACGTTCTATCTCACCCATCATGGACAACGTGATCTCTTTGGATTCTCTAAAGTCATCAGAGGTTGAGTTTTGTGTGATCTCATAAAGCTTTTTCTCTACCAGGTTCATCACATCTTCAGCAGGCAGGTCATCTTCTATCGTGACCTTTTTGATCTCTGTCGCAAGTGTAGCCAATGCTCTTTTGCTGGATTTGGCCTTGATCTCTGTGAGATACGCCGATGTATTGGTAATAGGATTTGCCGAAAGCAGATCAAGCATCGCGACTTCATCGAACTTACCCATAGCATTGAGTTTTGAACGCAAGAACTCATCATCCAATGGTTTCTCTTCTACACTGAGCTCTTCCATCGCAGCAAAAACATGCTGATGAAAAGGCAGGTAGAAATCATGCGGCTTCAACTTCGCTGCGATCTCCTCATAGGTTTCAGGATCAAAAATAATCGCAGAGAGCACTGCTCTTTCAATGTTTAGGTTGTACATATTTTCCATTATTTGTTATCCTCTGCGAATTTCTCTACTTCCTGCACAAATCTCTCAACTAACTCTCCTTCAGGGAGTCTTGCCACTACTTCACCTTTGAGCATGACCAGACCTGAACCTTTGCCATACGCTATAGCCACATCCGCATGTTTGGCTTCACCGATGGCATTGACCACACAGCCCATCACAGACACATCCATAGGGGTTTTGATGTGTGCCGTTCGTCTTTCTACTTCGGCTACTGCAGTGACCAGGTCTGCCTCTATACGTCCGCAGGTCGGACAGGAGATAATGTTCAACCCCTCTTTCATCCGTCCGCTGTCTTTGAGTATCGCTTTACCGACCTTGATCTCCTCTTCCAGCTCACCGGTAATGGAAACCCTCATCGTGTCCCCGATCCCGTCAAGCAGCAAAGCACCCAGGCCTATAGCAGATTTGATGGTCGCATGAAACACCGTTCCGGCTTCTGTCACACCCAAATGGAAAGGGTATTCATTCCGGGGACGTAGCATTCTGTAGGCATCTACGGTTCTGTCCACATCTGAAGCTTTCAGTGACACTTTAATGTCTGTAAATCCCAGATCTTCCAAAAATTTGATATTGTACTCTGCAGAGGCAACCATACCCTCTGCCGTAGCTCCATACTTCTGGTCAAACTCTTTTTCCAACGAACCGGCATTCACCCCTATACGTATGGGCAGGTTTCTATCCTGGCATGCTTTGACGATCTCTTTGATACGTGATTTCTCACCGATATTCCCAGGGTTCAGGCGGATACAGTCGACCCATTTGGCCGCTTCCAGTGCAAGCTTATAGTTAAAATGAATATCCGCAATAAGAGGTAGAGAGATCTGCTCTTTGATGGCTTTAAGCGCAAGCGCATCCTGCATCTCAGGTACCGCCACACGTACCATGTCCGCCCCGGCAAAATGCAGACGGTTTATCTGCTCCACGGTAGCAGCCACATTATGCGTATCACTGTAGGTCATCGACTGCACAGAGATAGGTGCATCCCCGCCTACAGCGACATTACCCACATAAATTTTTTTTGTTTTGACTCTTTCTTTCACAGTTTGCCTTTTGAATAATTCTCTAATTTTACCCAAACAACCTACAACGGATATTAAGAGAAATCCACAGGGTCGAAATCTATCTCTATCTCTCTGCGATCTATACTGTGTAAAGCCTTGAGCAGAGGCACTCTGTGCTTGGCTCTGAGTAAGATATGAAACCTGAATTTATTGGCTATTTTCTCTACCGGTGCTTTCCCCTGTCCCACTATCTCCACCTCTTCAAACGCTTTGAGTTTCGTTACGGTATCCAGTGTGATCTTGCTTGCTTTACTCTCATCTTTATGTGCAATGAGTATACGTGCCAATGAAGCAAAAGGAGGATACTCCGCCATCTCCAAAAACGCCAGTTCATCTTTGATGAAAAGTTCATAATCACTCAAATAGGTTTGAAAAAATTCAGGATCCCCCGTCTGCACGATGATCTGGGCTGCTTTTGCCCGTCCGCTCCGACCGGCGATCTGGAAGAGTAAAGAGATCGCTCTCTCCCGTGCCCGGTAATCTGCGAGTCCCAGGATGTAATCAAGCCCCATAATGATACTCAGGGTAATGTTCGCATAGTCATGCCCTTTACTGAGCATCTGTGTCCCCAAAAGCAGTTGACTCTCGCCATGCTCAAAACGTTGTAATGCCTCTTTGAGTTTATTCGCCGTGGTGATACTGTCTTTATCGAACTGTTCTATCTGTATCCCCTCCACGGCTTCAGAGATCACCTCTATAGCTTCTACGGTTCCCATCCGTTCGCTTTTAAGCGGTGAATGACCACAGTGTGTACAGGTATCCCGTATCGTTTCCGTATAGTTGCAGTAGTGACATTTTAAATGTCTGTGTTTTCTGTGCAGCGCCATACCTACGGAACAGAAAGGACAAAGATGTGTCTTACCGCAGCTCTCACAGTAGAGATACTTAAAATTCCCGCGTGTAGGAAGAAACAACAGTAACTGATTACCAGCTTTATAGTGGGTATGTATGGTATCCAACATCGTATTGTTGATGCTGTCTCCGGAGATGAACGTGTACTTCTTTTCTGTCTCTACATAGGGTCTATCGAGCTTGACCACATCATATTTATGGTACGAACTCATCGAAGGTGTCGCAGAAGCCAATACCACTTTTGCTCCCAGTTTACTTCCCATCAGTACCGCCACATCGCGTGCATGGTAACGTGGTCTTGTCATCGCCTTATAGCTGTCATCATGCTCCTCATCTACAATGATGAGTCCCAGATTACTCAACGGTACAAAAAGTGCAGAGCGTGCTCCCGCCACAATGTGAATACTTCCTTCTTCTATACCTTTGAGGATAGACGCTTTTTTCTTCTTGGTCAACTTGGAGTGCCACATCGCCACACTCTCACCGAAATAGACCTTCAGACGTTTCTCCATTTGCGGTGTCAATGAAATTTCAGGCATGAGAAAGATAGACTTTTTACCCTCTTCCAGCATTTTCGCCATCAGCGAAATAAAGATCTCGGTTTTCCCTGAACCCGTAACACCAAAAAGAAGGGCTTTCTCTTTTTTGAGGAGTTGTTCATAGGCTTTTTCTTGTATGTCACTTAACTTAGGAAGGAGTTTTTCTTCTATTTTCTTAGAGGGAAAGCTAGTCAATGCACTATTTTTAAAGGGAATAAAGAGAGAAAGTGCTTCACTCAAAGAAGAAAAATAATACTCAGAGATAAACTTCGCTATCTCCATTTGTTCATGACTATAAACATGATCTGAAACAGAAGCTATCTCTGAAGTTTCAAACTCAGGTTTTTCCACCTCTTCCACTATAACCGCATCTTTAAATGTATTTTTCAAAGGTACAGAAACCACTGTACCTTTTTCTAATGTATCATGAGAAAAGTAAGTCAAGCCTGGTGCGCTCGACCTAAGGAGCAGAACTTTATTAAAATGCAAGTTATTGGGTTAAAAGTTTACAATTTGCATCCGAAGGGTTTGTACAGTCAAAACGGCTGCTAGAAATATTGAAATCTACTCTGCCTGATGTCGGCATCTTATAAGTATAGATTGGAGCATTTGCCTCCCAACATCCTTCTGTTTTACCCAGTCCATTACAGTCGCTGACAGCATACTCCAATACGTTAGCTGTATTACCATCATTATCAGCACTAAATGTACTAAATGCAACATTGGCACCTGTAGAATTCAGTGAATTAATTGGCGTAAAATCCCCACGTAATATACGTTTCTGTCTTTCTGTAGCAAGGGCACTACGAACAGAACCTACCGTTGCGATTGCCTTTGTAATAGTAGCATCATCACGTGTTGCAGCAAACTTAGGTACAGCAATCGCTGAAAGTATGGCTATTATCACGATTACAAATATCAATTCCACCATTGTGAATGCTTTTTTTGAAGATGTCAGCATTTTTTTCCTTTTCAATATATAAAAATTAATTTTACTCTTTAAGACTATATTATATCACAAATATCTGATTGATAAGCCAATAGACATAGTAAGTCTAAATATATTTTTTAGAATGAAAGTTATTGTGAAATTTTATGTTGAGTAGTCTTATAAATAAATTTGTAGCTTTTAGCAATATATTCCCAAGCAGGTGCTCGAGAATATATGCGCAGAGTGATTACGAATTAACGTCTAACACCAGTTCCACCAAGTTGAGTAATCTTACCAGCTCCACCATCTGTCATTGCGACAATAGCCGGATCTGCAAGAACACCGTCACAAATGACACTTCCACCTGCAGCACTTGTAGTAACGTTACCTTCTACGATAGTTGTAAACGTAACACATGGATTACCAGTATCATCACATAATAATAGAGTTTGAGGTGCAATTGGGCCCACCGCTGCTGTAGACGATCCATCAGGGTTACATGCACTCGCCAAGTTAACATTAGTTGCATCACCAATTACTTCACCATTAAGACCTCTCCATGCTCCATTACCTTGTGAAGTATAGTATGCACTCAAATCTCCATAAGCTGTTCTTGCATTTGCAATGATATTAGAGATTTTTGCATCATCTCTAGTTGCTGCCAATTTAGGTATTGCTACCGCTGCCAAAATTCCGATAATTACAATTACAAAGATCAATTCGATCATTGTGAATCCGCGTCTCATGTTAGTCATGATTAACTCCTGAAAATAAAATTAGTACCAATTCAATAATTGGACTGTAAGAATGGTACTCTTAAATACCTTTAAAAAAGTT
>JBFEWI010000318.1:0-1243 GCA_041546475.1 Sulfurovum sp. | reverse complement strand
TTCATCAAAACTTACGCTTGAAATGTTAGGTAAACCTTTTTTGCTTGAGAAGCGTATAGAGCTGCTTCATGCCATAGAAAAGCATGGCTCGATCTCTAAAGCGGCGAAGGCTGTACCGATGAGTTATAAAAGTGCCTGGGACGCAGTGGATACGATGAACTCTCTTTCCCCTCAGCCGATCGTCTGTAGAGAGACAGGCGGAAAAGATGGAGGCGGTACGACCATTACGGCATATGGTAAAAGGCTTTTAGCTAATTATGCCCTGCTTAAAGAAGAACATGATCGTTTTTTAAAAAGGTTATCAGATGCGACAGATATCCAAAGCGGTGCATTTGAGACCATTGAAAGACTTGCGATGCAGATCTCCGCACGTAATCAAATACAAGCTGTGGTGGTCTCTGTGGCATCTGAAAATGTGAATGCCAAAATACGGCTAAAGATGAAAAGCGGGCAAGAACTGATATCTGTCATTACAAAAGAAGCGGTAGAGAACTTGCAGATAGAAAAGGATCAAACGGTTACAGCGATATTTAAATCCAGTACCGTACTGCTCTGCGGTGACAGCGATGCAAAGCGTGCAGAAAACAGACTGAAAGGTATGGTCACAACCATAGACAAAGATATAGAAAATGCCAAAGTCGTCATCGATATAGGTAATCATGACAGCATCGTTTCTGTGATACCTGTAGATGTGTTGGAGGGGATGGAAATTCATGAAGGCAGTGTCGTGACGGCTATGATAAAAGCAAATGAGGTGATGTTAGGCAGATAAAAAGAGACGAGATATACACAGTTTTGATGATGTGCAGTATAACATTGCACATCGTTCATAGGGGTAAAGAAGTTGTTTCTAGGCAGCTCCCTAGACGATCCTATCCTCAAAATAGGTTTGAAAGAGATGGTTCAATGCTTCAAGGTCTATAGGCTTTGAGAGGTAACTATCCATACCTGCACTCATATATTTTTCTCTATCTCCCGCAAGTGCATTGGCAGTCAATGCAACGATCGGAATATGAGGTTTATTGTTCTTTCTTTCATAGCTGATAATCTGACCCGTCGCTTCCATACCACCCATGACAGGCATTTCAATATCCATGAATATCATATCATACGCATGTTTCTTACGCTGTTCAAGTGCCTCTTGCCCATTATTTGCTATCGTGACCTCTATACCGAGTCTACTGAGTACATTGAGTATCAACTTTTGGTTGATCTTATTATCTTCAGCAACCAGCACATGTAC
>JBFEWI010000275.1:0-1756 GCA_041546475.1 Sulfurovum sp. | reverse complement strand
TGCTTGCAGGAGAGTGACATCTACTTTAAGTTAAAAGGACCAATTTATGAATTACCCACTCTCTCAAATAGCAGAACATATCGGTGTAGACTTTCATGGTGAAGATATCACTATAGAAGGGATACATACTTTAAGTGAAGCCACTTCCACACAACTTAGTTTTTTTACTGACAGTAAATATGCTTCGCAATTGGCAGATACCAAAGCTGCTGCAGTGTTGATCGATGAAAAGCATGCAGGGCTACTACCTTCTGGAACGATTGCACTTATTACTGATGAAGCATATCTCAAATTGGCACTGGCCTCTAAGTTTTTCGCACATAAACTTGGAAGTGGAACATCAGAACCTACTGTGGGTGAGGGATGTGATATAGACAAAAGCGTCTCTTTTGGTAAAAATGTCACACTAGGCGACAATGTCACACTCTTGGCAGGCTGTTATGTGGGCGACAATGTGACAATTGGTTCAGGGACACTTGTTTATCCAAATGTGACTCTGTATCATCATACAAAGATCGGTTCTGAGTGTATCATTCACAGTGGTACAGTGATCGGTTGTGATGGGTATGGTTTTGCGCACACAAAACTTGGTGAACATGTGAAGATCTATCAGAATGGTAATGTGGTTGTAGAAGATGATGTAGAGATCGGGGCAAACTGTGCCATAGACAGAGCGGTATTTGGTACAACCTATATACGAAAAGGTACCAAACTGGATAACCTGATACAGATCGCACACAACTGTGATGTCGGCGAACATTCGCTTTGTGCTGCCCAGGTTGGTCTTGCAGGTTCCACAACTTTAGGTAGAAATGTGGTCATGGGTGGACAGAGTGCCACGGCAGGACATTTGGAAGTGGGTGCTTTTGCGACCATTGCAGGGAAAGGTGGTGTGACCAAGTCTCTTGAAGGCGGTAAGACCTATGCAGGTTTCCCTGCGATTGATCATAAAACGTGGTTGCGTCTGCAGGCAAAAATAATGGGTTTGCTAAAAGGTAAAAAATAGTTAAGTCATTGTATTATAATCATTGATATTAAAAATTTCAAGGAGCATATATGAGCGGAACAGTCACAAAAATAGATGAAATGGGTTTGAGCGGCACAAAAGACGGGAAGATCACTATTACGACGGTTGAAGAACCATATGGTCCTAAGAGTGAAAGTGTAGCAAGTATCGGTATTTCACTCCAGGCAGGGGCTGAAGAACCGGATTGGAAAGTACATATTCCAAAAGCAAATATCGATGCAGTGATCGAAGCATTGCAAGAAGCAAAAAAGGCTTTATAGTATTTGATCTACTTTTTGGTTAATGGGTAGCCCCATTAACTATATTTCGTCATTCTTCATGACCTTGTATTTGTCGAAAGCTCTTTGCATGAGGTCTTTATCCGGTATCTTTCTTCCAGCAATATATCCGATGAGCTTGCCGTCATCATCCAATTTGGGTTTTATCCATACAACAACATTGTAATATTTACCTTCACTCGTCATATTCTTGACAAAACCTTCCCAGTAGTTTCCATCTTTTATCGTCTCCCATAACTCTTTGAACGCGGCTTTTGGCATATCTGGATGTCTGTTAATGCTATGTGGTGATCCGATAAGTTCTTCTTTTGTATAACCGGTCATTTCGCGAAATTTACGGTTGGCATAGGTGATGATACCTGCCGGGTCAGTCTCCGTGATCATCACACCACCGTCAAATGGCACTTCTATATCTACTGGATCAGGTTTTATGATCTCTTTTCCTGTAATA
>JBFEWI010000168.1:0-3803 GCA_041546475.1 Sulfurovum sp. | reverse complement strand
TCTCTGGAAAAGTCCATATATTTTTTTTCAAAATCCAGAAACTCCTCTTTGTGCGGCTCTTCCACGATAGAGAGTTCCCACGTATTCGTGTACGTGCCTGCCTGGTTGAACTCTTTTACCCCTTCGATAAAAGGTTCTATGATCACGTCTGTGTCAAATTCGAAGGCCACATCAAGGGCGTAATCCAGCTCAGAAGCATCTTTGACGATACTTACACCGATACTGGAACCCAGGCGAACAGGCTTGATGATCACAGGGTACGCCATAGAGACCTTTCTCTCATCATTTTTGGAAAGATATTCATACTCGACTGTTTTGACACCTAAGCTCTGTGCTAAAAACTTGGTATAGAGTTTATTATAAGAGAGTGCAGAAGCTTCTAGACGAGGAGAGATGAAAGGGACATTGTAGAACTCCATCAGTGACGCGATCTTGCCATCCTCTCCGTCTCTTCCATGTATAAGGTTCAGTGCCACATCAAACTCTACAGGCTTGCTTCCGAACATTCCGTCTATCCGGAAGCCGCCATTTTTCAGTGTCAGTTCTTTGGATTTTTTATATTCACCCGATGAAAAGAGTTTAGAGTTGATCTTCTGCGTATCGATCTGATAGAACTTTCTATCACTGCTTACAAATATATAAACCAACTCAGAGTTCTTTAAGACTTTTTTCATTGTAATGGCAGACACGATACTTATCTCATGTTCATAACTGGACCCGCCAAACAAGATCGCAATTTTCATCTGAGGTCCTTAAAGCATTTTGGCAAATTCGCCAAAGATATAGGCACTCTCATGCGGTCCGGGACTAGCCTCAGGGTGATGCTGTACCGACATGGTCGGAGAATCATTGTATTTGAGGCCCTCAATTGTATTGTCAAAAAGGTTCATATGTGTGACAGTCGCCACTTCCGTAATGTTATCGGGTACATTATAGTTGTGGTTTTGTGCCGTGATCTCTACTCTACCCGTGACAATGTTGCTCACCGGATGATTTCCGCCATGGTGTCCGAACTTCAGTTTGTACGTATCGTAACCATGTGAGATAGAAAGCAGTTGATGTCCAAGACAGATACCAAAGATCGGCACTTTACGAGCAATAAGTCTTCTGATCTTCTCATGTTCTTCTGTTAAAATGATCGGATCACCAGGTCCATTGGAAAGGAAGACACCATCACACTCTTTTGCATCGATCTTCTCAATGATCTCTTCGGCTGTCATAGAGTTCGGTGCAACTGTGACCTCCATACCCGCATGTGTCAGTTCATTGAGAATATTTCTTTTAACACCAAAATCGAGTGCAATGATCTTTTTGGTTGTATTGGGTGCTTCATACTGGAATGTTTTTGTATTGTACCGTCCTTCAGAATGGATATAACTCTCTTTTGTACTTACCTGTTCAATATAATTCACCTCTTCGATACGCGGTGAAGATTCCAATACTTTTTTCAGCGCATCCTCTTCATGTATCTCTGTAGAGGCTACCATCATCATCGCACCTTCATCTCTGAGCATTTTTGTTAAAAAACGCGTATCTATCTCTGTGATACCCAGTACATTCTCTCTTTTGAGCAGTGCTGCCAGAGTCTCTTCACATCTAAAGTTAGAGGGACGGTCCTGATAACTGCGTACGATGATCCCTTTACAGTAGGCACCCTTACTCTCCATATCCTGTGCATTACACCCTACGTTACCGATCTCAGGTGTCGTGAATGTCACAAATTGTCCTGCATAAGAAGGGTCAGTCGTGATCTCCTGGTAGCCTGTAAGAGAGGTGTTAAACACGATCTCTCCTACTGCTGTACCCTCAGCACCAAAACTTTTTGCTTCAAGCATCAACCCGTTTTCAAAATACAAAGATATCTTATTCATTACAGCATACCTCTCTTTGATAGCTCTTCTTGATACAATCTTTCATAGAGCAGTTCATAATCCTGTGAACCCGGGATCACTTCTTTCTCCATACCTTTGATCTTTGTATACACGATATCATCTATCTCATCATAGGCATCTGCAAAGGCTTTAAAAGATTTAAAGATCACATTCTTAACCTGGTTTTCATTCACCGTATACTCGGCAAGGTAGTTTTCATACAATTCATCCAAGATCAGGTGTGCCAGATCATTGTATCTGTCATCATAGTTCATGATCACACCGTGCTCAGGTGCCATTTTCTTTTTGATCATAAAAAAGAGTTGTCTCTCATCCGCATGCTGAAACTCAATCTCGTCATAATTCTCTTCAAGGATCTTTTTGACCTTTTCATCAAGCGCGCGTTCTTTTTCAAGATTTTCATCTATGATCTTTTTTGCTGCAGCAACCACTGCTTCTCTTCCTTTTGGCAGAGTGATAAAAGGTGCATTGGCTAGATCTATCCCTATTTTTGTTGCTACATACCCTGTTTGTTGTGGTTTTAATCTCATTGCTACCCCTTATTTATTATCGAATTATTGTATCTTCACGCTCTGGACTTGTCGAAATGATCCCCATCTTTGTGCCTATCATCTCTTCAAGCGCTAAAATATATGATCTTGCAGTCTCCGGCAGGGCATCGAACTCTCTCACACCTTCTGTTTTATCCCAGCCCGGAAAGCTTTTATACACAGGTGTCGCATCATCAAGCTCATATGGCACATAGTCGATCTCTTTGCCATCCACCTCATATGCTACACATACTTTGACCTCATCGAAACCATCGAGGACATCCAGTTTCATCAGTGCAACCTGATCTACACCATTCACACGTACGGCATGACGCATTGCTACGGCATCGAACCAGCCGCACCTTCTCGGACGTCCCGTCGTTGTACCGAACTCATGCCCGTTTTTACGAAGTCTGTCACCCTCTTCACCGAAATCTTCGCTTGGGAAAGGTCCATTCCCTACTCTTGTACAGTATGCTTTGGCGATACCCGTCACTTTTCCAATATCTTTCGGGTTGATACCAAGCCCCGAACATGCTCCGGCACTGACGGTTGTTGAAGAGGTGACATAAGGATAGGTTCCGTGATCGATGTCAAGCATCGTTCCCTGTGCACCCTCAAGCAGTATCTTCTTCTCCTCATCCATGATCTTCCACATCATTTGTGTCGTATCCGTAATATACGGTGCCAATACCTCTTTATAGCCTTGAAGTTCAGCCAAAAGTTCTGCCTCTACCGGTGCATCTACACCCATCGCATCAAACACGGGTTTATTGATACTGAAGAACTCTAAGATTTTTGCTGTAAGTTTTTCAGGGTTGAGCAATTCTCCCAGTCTATGACCACCACGTGCGATCTTATCAGCATAGGCAGGTCCGATCCCCTTACCTGTCGTACCGATGGCCTTATCACCCTTCATTCGTTCTTTGGCCTGGTCGATCAGTGCATGGTACGGCAAAAGGACATGTGCTTTGTCTGAAAGGAAAAGTCTTCCTTCCAGGTGATCAAACTGCTCCATCTCTTTAATGAAATCTTTTGGAGAAAGTACCACACCGTTCCCTACGATATTTTTCGCTTTAGGATTCAGTACACCGGAAGGGATAAGGTGAAGCGCATACTTCTTGTCACCAATGACGATCGTATGCCCGGCATTATGGCCACCTGCGAAACGACATACATAGTCATGTGTCTGTGCCATATGGTCAACGATCTTTCCTTTTCCTTCATCCCCCCACTGGAGACCTACGATTAAATCTGCTTTACTCATCTACCCTATCCTCTGTTCATTTTATTACTGATACACTCATCTGTATAGAGTGCAAATCCTGCTGCTTCTACACCGTCTATGGTGTATATCCCGCCCATTGCCAAAAGACTGTTG
>JBFEWI010000270.1:0-1790 GCA_041546475.1 Sulfurovum sp. | reverse complement strand
GATCAACGAATCGTAGTTTTCCATCTGTTTACCGAACAGGGTTTTCTTTTGTTCGTGAACTTCTTTACCTTGTTGGAATGCAACCTCTTTTTCTTTTGCACCAAAGAGAGTACCCGCCATCTGAAATGCCATTTCATATGTTTTATCGTCTATCTTCCCGCCGTTTGCTTTGAAGTTTCCTACAATGGCATTTGTGATGTCACCGATAGATGCGTTTTCAAGCATACCCATAACATTTGCACGTTCACCCTCTACAGCTGCAAGATCAGCACCCTCTTGCTGCAACCCCATAGCTGCACCAAAAAGCTGTGACTTAGTTTCCTGATCCTGTCGCTTTTCATAGTTATCCATACCCCTTTGGGCAACGGCTGATCCTGCAGCCATTCCCCCTGCGAATCCTCTACCGAATGACATTGTACACCCCCTTAAAGATTCTACTGTAGTCTACCATCAGGTATCCGCTTTCGTGTGTCTTGACCGCTTTAGGATCGATCTTCTGTGCTTCTTGTGCGATTACACCAACTGTAGGCATATCACCCGCTAATTCAATACCTTTTTCGTTCCAATCCCACTTGACCAACTTGTGACCGTTCACAGTACCGATCTGCTTGACGTTCTTCTTCAATCTCATATCAGATAGCATCGTAGCACCTGCACCAACTAAAGAACCTGTCATTGATCCCTTACCTGCATCGGCATTCGCCTGTGCATTCCATTTGTTCGCATTGTAAGAGTTGTTCAGGTTTCCTAATCCGATTGCCGTGTTTCCTGCTTGACCACCTACTGCATTGTAGCCTGATCCTGCCTGTGCAAGATAGTTTTGAGTTGATCCACTCATACCACGTCCTAATTGGGTGTAACCTGTAAGGTTTGCCATTCGTTGTTGCCTATACGCATCACCTGCTGCAACACCCTGTCCGTATGCTTGATTGTCTGCCTGTGCCATAGCACCTGCCTTAGATGCTGCAAGGTCTTTGAATCCTCTTACTGCTACACCACTATTTGCGATCCCACGCTTTGCAAGTGATGCCATCATATCATCTTCGGAATTCTTGAACCCTGTGTCAAGTCCTGCAAAGAGATTTCCCCTGCTTCTTGCCCATACGTTTTTATCAACCGTACCCATATTTTCGTTGGCTTGAAGCATCGCTTCACGTAGGTTTGCGTTTGGATCAGCATTGTATATCTTCAGCTTATTGAATTCATTAGTAAGCTTCTGCTTATGTAATGTCGGTCTTGTTCTTACTGTAGGAACTACAGGTGCAGGTTTAGGTGCTGTAGTTGTCGTGTTTGTACCTTTTGGCTTTGTTCCGTAAGGGCTTCTGAACGTTGTTGCGAACATTATGCTACCCCCCCGCGTGAACCTGCTATTTGACTTACAGCACCTGTGATGCCTTTTGGTTTTGCTTGACCGCCTGTACCTGCCATCGCCTGTTCATATTCAGCTTTCTTTTGTGCATACTCATCAGCGGTTACTGTGTAGGGATCATTCGTGAAACCGTTTGCCCTGTTTGCCGTTGGTGAGATCGCACCTGTTTCGATACCTAAGTAGTTGTTTTTCCAATCGTTGTAGATCGCGTTTGATCTATCCTCTTGTTGCTGTGCTACACCGATCCCCGCTTCCATCATCTTGTTCTGTGTTTGCAGAAGTTGAAGTTCCTGCGAAGATAAAGGTCTTTGCTCATACGTTGTTTTATTATCGCCTTTCTTACCCATTTTGTACCTCTCCCGTTATAAACTCAATGTATCGCGGCTTCCCGAACCGTGACTGAATTTTATCTATCTTCTCT
>JBFEWI010000240.1:0-2139 GCA_041546475.1 Sulfurovum sp. | reverse complement strand
CTTCATAGATCTCTTCCGCATACATGCCTTCAAATTCACTGTTGTAATTCGCCCCTTGTGGTATATCTAGACCATTCTCATGTAGCATATTGTTAATGGCATAATCTGTTGCAAGCTGCCAGAGTGACCCACGGCGATTGAGACGACGCTGCTGATGGGCGAGTACATGGTGCATGACACAGTTGGTCAGGATGAACATCATTTCATCGATGGTTCTACGGGCTATAAATTCCGGATTGTATAAAAACCGTTTTCCGTTACTTGCATACGCACCGACATTGTCACTGCTTTCATGTTTGAGTCTTGAGGCAAGCATCCCAAAGTAGGGATGTTTGAGCGTAAGCTGGCTTTTGGCTTTTACAAGAAGATCTTCACTGCGCATTAGTGTAACAAGGTATTGAATTTACGCATCCAAAGCGTCCAACTGTCAACATGGTCAAGCTCAATATTGCGTTCTCTGAGATCCTGTATGATCATGACCGCAAACTCTCCTGGAAGCCCCAGGGTATAGGTGAGGAGGTTGTTAAGCTTTTTGGAACTGGTATAGTCATCAATACGCATAGAAAGCGCGGTACAAAGTATATGCAATGCGGCAGCTTCTGTAGGTACCTCAGTACAGTTTCCTTCCAATATACTGTCCAGATCAGGTAAACTTCCTGCAACGGATCTAAATCCTAAAAAGGATGCTGCCAACTCTTCACCTATGGCACCGGATACCAGTGGCATCAAAAGATCGGCATCCGGTTGTGAAGCAAGTATCTCATTGACATACGCCCATGATCTTGGTGTAGCGAAAGAACGGCTGTCATCTTGCGTGCTAAATGCAAAAAGAGCATCGGGTCTATGTCCTATAAATGAGATAATACTTACATCTATACCTGCATCTTTCGCCCATTTCTGCCACTCACTGACATCACTTTCCATCTCCAGGTGGACAAACCGGTTTGCCAGCGGTGCTGCCATACGAAAGACGACACCTCGGTCACTCTCACGGTTACCTGCTGCGACAATGGACCAACCCTCAGGCAAGGTGTACTCACCTATCTTTCTATCGAGGATCAGCTGGTAGGCGGATGCCTGTACCATAGGGGCAGCGGTATTGAGTTCATCTAAAAAAAGAATACCCTCTTTTTGGCTTCCATCAGGCAAGAAAGAGGGTGGTGCCCATACAGCGGTATCTTTTTTTGTATCAAAGAAAGGAATACCGCGAAGATCTGTAGGATCAAGCAGAGAGAGACGCAGGTCGATACAGGCGATATCCTGCTCTTTGGCGATCTGTGCCACGATAGAAGATTTTCCTATCCCGGGAGGACCCCATAAAAAGACGGGGACTTTTCTTTTACATAAATATTCAAGTGATCGTTTTGCACCTTGGGGGTTCATAGTTTTCCTTCATTATAGAGTCATAATAAAGGATGTGCAATTATGATACGAAGTATAATTCAGAGTAAAATAGTATGAATTTAGGGTGTTTTTTATCAAATATTCACATATTACGACAATTTTGTCATTTTTTTGTAAATTTGGTATGAAAATTGCATATTTCAATGATTTTTTTCAGGAATGCTATTTGTATTATGTTTGGTAACTTAATTAGAAAGGATACGACATGTATGAATGTAACATTATTGAAACAGAAGATTTTGGGTTTAATCATTACCTCAATCATATAGATGAGGATGCGTTTTACCCTTATGATGAAGAGTTTGATGAAATCGTGTATGAAGAAGACAGTATATGGGATTGATACCTATGCAATTAGATTGTTATCATAAGAAGGTATCAATGACTGAAGAACTCTCGTTAGCTATTGATACCATGGATGAAAAACATGAGGATTTCTTAGATATACTGTCTCATATGAAAGTAACTCCCCAAGGTGATTTTTTAAATCTATTCCAAGAGATGATCACACAGACAAAAGAACATTTTGAGTTTGAAGAGCACTTAATGCGTCAACACCATTTTTACGGTTTGCAGGAACATTTACATGAACATGAAAACCTCTTAGGTGAGATGGAACACTTTTATGAAAAATCCAAAAAGATGCCACAATTCGGACAATCCTATATCCATGAGTATGCCTATGAAAGATTCAAAAGACATATCACCAACATTGATTCACAGTTGGCAATGTTT
>JBFEWI010000151.1:0-4604 GCA_041546475.1 Sulfurovum sp. | reverse complement strand
GTGATGTAGTGCTTGGTAAGTTTGAGCCTAAAGAAAGAACATATTAAGGAGGTCATGATGAGTGAAACTAGAAAAGTAACAATAAAAGCATTCAGATTTAATGCTGAAACAGACTATCTTCCATACACAAAGCAGTATGAGATGGAAGTAGGAAAAGATGATTTGATCCTTGATTTGATGAACAGAATTAAATGGGAGCATGATGGAAGTTTCTCTTATAGACGTTCTTGTCGTCACGGAATTTGTGGTGCATGTGCCATTAAAGTAAATGGTAAAGCGGTTCTTGCTTGTAAACAAAATGCGATTGAACTCTTAGACCTTTTTGATAATGATATTACACTTGAGCCAAGTTCCAAGAAACGTGCGATCAAAGATATGATCATTGACAAATCAGACTTCTGGGAAAAACATGCGGCGATCAAGCCTTATGTGGTTGCAGACGTTGATCCGCATCCTGAACATGAGACAAAACAGTCTATTTCAGAGTTCAATAACTTCCTGGATTCTGATCTTTGTATCCAGTGTGGTGCGTGTCACTACTCTTGTCCTGCACTTGAAGTGAACCCGGAGTTCTTCGGACCGGCTGCCTTTGCTGCGGCATATAGATTTACAGTAGACACCAGAGACACCGCGGGTGCAGAACGTCTGGAGTTGACGGCACAGCCAAGTCAAGGTGTTTGGGACTGTGTGAAATGTTTTGAATGTGCTGAAGCGTGTCCAAAAGAGATCAATCCTATAGAGAAGATCACAAAACTTCACAATATGCAGTTTGAACAGGGTATTGCTGAGAAAAACGTGGCAACAAAACACGCAGAAGGCTTCCTTAGAGGTATGAAAAAGTATGGTTATCTTGATGAAGCAGATATCGTAACTTATTCTGAAGGATTGCTCGGTGCATATAAACACATAGGTACAGCAATGAAGATGATGAAGAGCGGCAAAATTCACTGGCATTCAGGGGTACCGTTCATTGACAGTATTCCAAAGATCAAAAACTTGGATGAAGTTCAAAAACTGATTGAAATTTCACAAACAAATAAACTGTAAGGAGATAAGATGAGCGAACAATTACACTATGCATTATTTACAGGATGTACTGCTAAGCAGTCTACACCTGAGTTACTTTCATCTACACTTGCAGTAGCTGATAAGTTGGGTATCAAGATCACTATACTTGAAGAAGCATCTTGCTGTGGTGCGAGTCACCTGCAGGATTTCGATGAGTTCTTGGCACATGTACTCAATGCCAGAAACATCTGTTATGCAGAAAAACTGGGTCTTACGATGATCACTATCTGTAATACATGTCAGTTAAACTCTGCGATGACAAAACATGCCCTTGACACGGATCCGGAGCTTAAAGCCAGAGTCAATGAAAAACTTGCAGAAGTCGGCCTCGAGTACAAAGGTACATCTGAGATCAAACACTTCCTCTACACGCTTATCGATGAGTATGGTTTGGAAAATATTAAAGAGAAGGTAGAAGTACCGCTTAGCCACTTTAACATAGCACCGTTCTATGGTTGTCATAATATCCGTCCTTCTGAATTGCATGAAGACTCAAACGGTCGTGAAAACCCATACAACCCTACTTCACTTGACAGTCTTATCGATGCACTGGAAGGTAATCCGGTAAACTACGAAAGCAAAAACAAATGTTGTGGTTTCCACGTAGAGCTTCAAGCGAACCATACGTCTGAAGTACTTGCCGGTAATGCCCTGCTGGATGCTATGGATAACAATGCAGACATGATGGTCACTCCATGTCCACTCTGTCACTTGAAAATGGATACCTACCAGGACAGCATTGGTAAAGTAATGGGCCGTGATGTTGAACTTCCGGTACTTCATATGCCGCAAATGGTTGCACTTGCACTTGGATGTACAGAAAAAGAGATCGGACTTAATTTCCACGTTCAAAAAGCTAAACATCTTTATACAGCATAATATACTACTGTTTTTTAGACCATTCGAACAGTACGTTCAGAATGGTCTGATCTATACGGTTCTTACAATCTATCATTCTCCCCCCCTCTACCGACAATATTGACCTATTCTATAATGACCCAAATGACTCTATTTAGGATAAGATCATAAAAATTAAATAAATAAGACAATATTTATCCTAATTAATTTTATTTGTGCTATAATATTTGCACAAAAACAAAACAAAGGAAAAAATATGCCAAAAATCAACAAGTACCAAGACATTTCAGAGATCGATAGAGAAGCGAAAAAAGACCTTATCGACAGACACTCTCCATTCATTCACTGTGCAGACACTGCAAAAGCCGGTGAGCCGTTTGAAGTAACTGTAAAAATGGGTAACGAGTATACTCACCCTGATGATTTTGATCACTTTATCGAGTCTGTAACACTTTTTGATGGTGATACACAACTTGCAAAAGCTACTTATGTTCCAGGAACTCTTGGAAACACAAAAGCACACAACACAACAACATTTACTATCATCCCAACTGGTAAAAAGCTTAAGCTTAATGCACACGGTTACTGTACAAAACACGGTATCTGGGAAGGTACTGAAAAAGAAGTAACAGTAGAAGCGTAAGCAGCTATTACTTTTTATACTAAAGCCCTTATTTTGGGGCTTTAGACTACTCTTCATCTCTATACCTCTTTTTTCAATATAAAAATCATCCTAACAAAGTAGATAAACCATGATTATTTATGGAAAATCTTTTTTTACTTACCTATGTATGAGTTCTCTTTCTTAACTTTTGATATAATCTCTATGCAAAAAATATGAATAACACATTTATTATTCTGCTAAACATATCATGTATCAAAGGAAAGACTTGAAAAAACGATATTTAATCATCATTGGACTTATTCTATTATTCAATGGATGCAGTAAAGTTACGAAAGAGAATTATGACAAAATTAAGAGCGGTATGACATATGAGGAAACAGTAAAGGTTCTGGGTAAACCTGAGGGGTGTTCAGAAACATTGGGAATCAGTAACTGTGAATGGAAAGATGGTGATGCAAAAATTGCTATCACATTTATCTCAGATCAAGTGACAATAGCAGTTGCAGAGGGTCTTAAATAAGAGTTAGGCTTTATCCGTATTTTTCAGAGACTTTCGCCTCTGTGTCATTATTCCCATCAGACCGATGGGAATAAGAAATGAAGCCCCTACTCTTAATTAGAAGCCAGCTTCATAGAAATAGCTTCTTTGAGTTCATCTAAGCTTCTATCTACTTTATTATCAATTCCGAGTCTTCCCGGATTCATAGCTATTTTATCTACAAACTCTACCTGAACAGTATCAGCAGTGTAATTGACTTTTGCATACACAGTCATACGTTTGTTTGTATGTCTGTTCTGATATCTGTATGTGTAATAGTCTTTCTTTTTGATACTTTTTTTGAAATAAAGTGATTGTGATGCATTATGCATCGCCGGTATATACTGTGTCCACCCGTTCTCTGCTGCAGCATTTTGAATGGTACTGCTCATTGTTTCTTCTTTCGTTGTCGTTTGAGATGCTGCAAATCCGTTAGAAACCAGTAAAAAGCCTGCTATTGTTGTTAGTGCTAATAATTTTTTCATGGGTCTATTCTCCTAAATATGTATATGTTTTTAATAATTTTTGTATTGGTTAAATGTTTATATATGAACGATCACACAAGTACATACCAACGAATGCAGGCAGTGTGGTCGAGCTTTAAGAGAATATAGGGGGTTTAAAGATATTGTTGTGATAGAGTTGATCTACGTTTGGCGTAGTAAAATCATAAAGTGTATAAAATTTTGGATCTTTTAATGAGAGTTGAACGGTATTGAAAAGTAACTTCTCATCCAATTTCTCTTCTGATCCGTGTTCTTCAAGAGAAACTTCTATTTTGGTTTCTGAAGTCTTCTCAATGAATGTAGATGATGAACCATCAAAGAACATGACATTCAACATAACAATAATGATCGCTAAAAAATATACTTTATGTGATTTCATTGGCTGGATATTATCATACTTAAATCATTATGTCAATATTTTTTCTTCTATTTTGTCAAATAAATTCATGAATACAATAAGATTTATTTGTATATTAATAAATATTTTATCTTTTTCTAAAGAGTCAATAGCCCACATATAAGGGCTATGATACACTAAACATCAATGATAGGTAGATTGACAATCATAAAATAGGTAAAAGAGCAAACCTGTCGACCCTGTTACTATAGGATACATGAAAGAGGGGAAAGGATTGAAGAAAAAGCAGCAGGATAAGTCTGAGGACTGCTGACTTATCCCCCTGTTATTTAATGAGCCAATATAGTTTGATCTGCACGCTTTTTTTGGAGTAATTCTAGATTTTTTCCCCATTCTTTTTGATACTTGTCTATTTCTACCTTTCTTAACGAACACATTACTTTAAGATAACCCCAAACTTTGTCACTGTTTCCATGTGCATTAGCAAAATGTTCAAGTACACATTTTTCCAGTTCTTTTACCCTTTGTTTATCTTCATGACCCTGTACTTCTTGATCAATAATGGCATGCTGCTCCTGATCATTCTCTTGGATGATGTTATAGGCTACCAATGCAACGCCTCCGACAATCATCACTGATAATATCGGCAAT
>JBFEWI010000331.1:0-1173 GCA_041546475.1 Sulfurovum sp. | reverse complement strand
TTGATCACCGGACTGGACTCTCTTCAATAGATCCAGAGTGCTGTCCGTGATACCTGCCGCTTCCAGATCTTTTCTGTACTTCGATACGTTCTGCATCTTCGCTGTGTAGTCAAAGCCTTTTTGTCCTAGTGCGATCAGTTCATCCTGTGTAACCTCGATGTCCTCTCCGTTCCACTTGATCTTGAACGTCGCAGCAGGTATCTCTATACCTTCGGGATCGTCACCAGATTCACCATCGGCTGCAGGATCTTCGTCACCTTCTCCATCGCCTTCTCCGTTCTCGTTTTCTCTCTGACCAGATTCATCCCCAGCAGGATCTTCTTCGTCGCCTCCGGACTCACCCTCTGGCTCTTGATGTCCTTGATCAGTTTCTTCGTTCTCTTCCGTCTCTGTATTCTCGATAGTTTCGCCATCGCCTGCTCCTTCAAAAAATGCTCGTTCTCTCTCTTGCTCGTACTTCTCTTCTTCCGTCAATTCGATCTCTTCTACTGCCATACTAAACTCCTAAGATTTTTTTAAATTGGTCTAATGTTCTGCCGATCGCCATGTTCACCATGTACGCAGGTGATGCGTCCGTGCTGTCCAAGTATTTCGCCACTGTTGTCTCGCTGCCGTCGTCGAATGTGATCTTGTAGTCCACTCTCTGATTCAATGGATCTTCCGGACTCATACCCATGTCAAAGCCGCAGTATTTGATCTTCTTCTCTGGTACTGGTACAGCCGTCTCTTCTGCGATCTGCCAGTCGTCAGATAAAACGTCTGATTGAGATGCAGTCCATGCCACCACGTCGTCCTGTGCTGTTTTCATTGCGATATACTCTCTGTAAGGCACGAGATCATCTGGGTATCTTCCCTTCATCGTTCCAAGAGTGTTGCCGCTCGCAGGATACTTGGCTGCAGGAACGTAGTAGATAAACATCCCTTTACCGTTCCATCCCTCTCTGCATACCTTCTCTCCTGCCTTAATAGCCGCTATTGCTTCACCGAAGCTCATCCCATGTTTAGGCATCTGCTTCTCCTTCTGCTTCACCTTCTGGGTTGAGCAGCTTGTATCTGTAGTCCTCTGCCTCTTTGATCGATTCTGCAGCGTGTTCTGCATCCTCTTTGATCCTTTCAAAGAATCGCTCCAAGATGAGTCTGGCCTGCAGCTCTGTCTCGAACTTCTCGATGTTG
>JBFEWI010000302.1:0-1383 GCA_041546475.1 Sulfurovum sp. | reverse complement strand
CATCACTTCCTACTCTACTGTAATGTATCCATCACCAAAGAGCCCTACAGGGAAACTCTCTGCTTTGACCTCGGCCAGCATCTTTCGTGATTTTGTATCGATGGTCGGATAGATCTTGTAAATCGTACCTTCGTACACTCTATCGTCTCCATCTACGTTGTATTTAAAACGATCACCGACTTTCACTTTACCATGATATTTCTGATCAAAATTGAGTATGAGCTTTCTTGCTTTTAGACTTTGTATATCATAAACTTCCGTGATCATTTGACCGCTGACCACATCTCCGACCTCACTATGTTTTGCTGTGATAATTCCGTCAAAAGGCGCATGAAGATAGGTTTTGGCTAAAAGTGCTTCCTGATACTTGAGTTGTACTTTTGCATTGTCATACTTGTAGGCATAACTTTCAAACAGCGAAACATTAATATGCTGCTGAACCTTTTTCTGACGCTCATAATCACTCTGTGCATATTTCAGGGCCACTTTTGAGACTTCCACCATCGCCTCAATGTCATCATTCAGCAGTTCTGCCAGCAAATCATCTTTTTTCACGACTGAGCCGATATCCACCTTCATCTCACCGATTATACCGCTGCTGCTGAAAGCCAGGGAAGCACTCTTCTCGGCTTTCACTTCAAATGTTGCATAGATCTCCTCTGCATGTAAATGCAACACTGCCAATACTAAAATCACTATCTTCTTCATCTAATAAACTCCTTTGGGTCTTTCCCCGCATAATAGTAATAGATCGATTTTCCGATCTCATAATCATAAAGTGTCTCTTTGTACCGTGACTGGGCAACTGTTTTTTGCGTCAATGCATCAAGAAAAGCAATATTGTCGATCAGACCCACTTCAAATTTGTTTTTGAGCACTGCATAGGTACTTTTTGCAGCACGCAGAGCACTTTTGGCACTTTTAAGTCTTGTACGTATCGTCTCCAGACTTTTTTGTGACAGCTTATAGTTCATCATCTGTTCGTTTTTTGCATAATCGATCTCCGAGAGCAGTGCCATCTTCTGATATTTCACCGCTTCACTCTCTTTAGAGATCCTGCCGTTATCAAAAAGTCTCATATTCACTGAGATCATCACTTTGTTCTGATGATCCAGCAATAGCCCGTCTCCACTCAGATCACCCAAAGAAACCGTATCATCAAAACGTGATTTGTTGTATGTATCAGATATATTGATCTGAGGTCTATTCCCTGCATTGATCGCATGTGAATTTTCACCTACGGCATTGGCATTGGCTTGAAGCATTTTGATGTTCTCAAAGAGTTCAAACTGTATATTTTCAGGCTCTTTGAAAACGTTCTTTTGTAACTCTATCTCGGACAACCCGCTAAGAAGTTCCAGGTTTCTTTCACTTCTTAAAAGT
>JBFEWI010000215.1:0-2610 GCA_041546475.1 Sulfurovum sp. | reverse complement strand
TGTGCCGCGGAAGTGGGTCGGTTTGAGCGCCTTGTTAGAGGGATTATTTTGTGGGCCAATTTTCATGAGTGTGATACTCCGTTAACATATGACCTGCTCCAGGTTTAAGACTAAAACCACATTCTTTGCAGCGCAGCATAATAGGGCTGCCTGTATACTTTAAGTCACTACCACAATTGGGGCAGTGATAGCTAATGTCACTAGTAGCGCCACCAACTTTTGTATGGGGCTCTATTGATTCTAGTGCTTCTAATATTTCACTTTCGACTCTTCTACTTAGTCCGACATTACCCTTTTGGCAATATAGGTGACCATCTTTCATGACCATTGTATCGGTACACCATGGACAGTAGATGTTTCTCATTTATCCCTCTAACGCCTAGCTCACCCGACGAAAACCGTGCAGCGGTTTTTGGTCGGGTGAAGCGCCGTGTTATGCGTTGCTGCAGATAGAGTAAAATTTTCTAATGAAAGCATCTTTGAGATCCTTCGTTTCCATTACTTCTTTTTTATATTGTTCCATATATTTTTCAATTTCTTGCACAAAGATAACTCTGTTTATAACTTTTTCATTTCCGTTTACTGTCAATAGTATATTTTCCTTAATATTCACTTTCCATCCATTTCTTGTGGCAGCTTCATGCAAAATGGCACACCGTACATTTTCGTAAAAGTCTGCTGCCAGACCACCATTAACAAAATGGCCCTTAAAAGGTTCTCTTTTGGTTAGAAAGCTCTCAAACAGTGGCTGGCTTTTATAATATTCTGTTTGTTCATCCAGGGGCTTTCCTTTGGCTGCTTTTCTATATGATTTTCCTTGATAGAAAGATTCAAGTGCCTCGATCATTGAGCATATGATTGCGACAACAGAAAATCCTTCACCTTTAACCTGTGAGTTATTTTCTATTACCTTGATAGGTTGTAGGTATCTTGTTTTAAATCTTTTATCAAAATAATTGAGAGCTTCTTTCCATAGGCCTTCATTTTCCATGTCTTTCTCAAGACGAGCCTTTAAGTCAAGCCAATCCCCTATTGTAAGGTTCTCTGCGATCTCAGTTTCTTTGTCCATAATCTACTTAGGCATAACATCTTAGTGGAAGGCAGTCTGCGGTACGATTGCATATTACGCATCAAATACGGCAGACCGCCTTCAGATCAAACAATATCCGCATTAATTACCGCAGACTGCAGTCATATTACGCGTCGTGGGTTGCGGCATATTCTGCTTTGGGGGGGAGATAGTGCTGGCCGTCCCTTCCCTTTGAGGCACCAATAAACTTGACTCAAATCTACCATAGCGATGCCGCTGATATCCACCATTAGGGTGATCTTTGTATGTGATATACAGGCAGTTTGCCTCCATATCACCTCATATTGTGTGTTCGGGGTCAGAGCGAACATTTGCCCAGGTGTAAACCTCCCTGTTTTAGTGACACCCTAAATTAGAGTTTTCTCCCTTCTGGTGAATGGCCAAATACTCCCAGGGAGTCAGGTCATTCAGTGAATCGTGTGGTCGCTCTTCGTTGTACTCCCTGATCCAGTTCTCCGTCAGTTCCCTGACCTCGTTCAGCGTTTTAAAAACATACATATTGAGGATTTCATCCCGGTAGGTGCGGTTGAATCGCTCTATATAGGAATTCTGGGTGGGCGTACCCGGTTTGATAAATTCCAATTTGATGTCATGCTCTTCTGCCCATTCAGCGAGTGTTGCCGAGATAAATTCCGGCCCGTTATCCATCCGTAGCTGTTGTGGATAGCCACGCCAGGCGACGATACGTTCCAATACACGGATCACCCGTTGCGATGGCAGACTCAGGTCAATCTCAATCGCCAGGGCTTCACGGTTAAAATCATCCACCACATTAAATGTCCTGAAGCGGCGACCACAAAATAGGCTGTCACTCATAAAATCAATCGACCAGGATTGATTCAATGTCTCTGGCACGGCCAGCGGCTCTGGATACCGCGTGGGCAGGCGCTTCTTGCCACGACGGCGTTTGTTCAGGCTCAGAGCGCAGTACAGGCGATAAACCCGCTTGTGATTCCAGGGATGACCCCAGCGACGCAGTATTTTAAAGAGCTTGCTAAAACCATACGCGGGATAACGCTCTACCGCTTTTTGCAGCGCCTGTATGACCGGCTCATCTTTCTGTGTATCCGGCCGGTAGCGATATACCGAGTCACTGATCCCGACCGCCCGACACGCCATTCTCAGACTGGCGCCATGCTGTGTCCTTGCATAGTCGACCAGCTCACGACGGTGTGCGGGCTTTACAGCTTTTTTTCGACAATATCCTTGAGGATCGTATGTTCCAAACTCAGGTCGGCGTACATCTGCTTGAGGCGGCGATTTTCCTCTTCAAGCTCTTTCAACCGCTTTATATCTGAGGCCTCCATACCACCGTATTTGGCTTTCCAGTTGTAATAGGTGGCATCAGAGATCCCGTATTCCCGGCAAACATCTTTCACTAGCTTGCCGGTTTCAACTTCCTTCAAGATCTTAACGATTTGGGTTTCTGAATAGCGTGATTTTTTCATCTTGTTCTCCTGTGGTCAGTCTACGTCGGAGAACTCTAATTGGCTATGTCACTATTCTATGGGATGTTTACA
>JBFEWI010000128.1:0-5269 GCA_041546475.1 Sulfurovum sp. | reverse complement strand
AACTTAAATGAAAAATTTTAAATGAATTAGTCGTAAGTTACATATTTTAGGGGATTAAAGTGGTGGGTCGGGGGAGACTCGAACTCCCGACCACTCGGTTATGAGCCGAGTGCTCTAACCAACTGAGCTACCGACCCGTAAGGTGCTATGGTTGGTCTTTGGAAATCATACTGATTTTCGCGTCAGAATTATATCTACTGTAGTCTTTAAATGCAATTAAATTTTGTAAAATTCCAAAAATTACAGAAAATATAATAAACGAGGTCCCTCCGTGGCTGAACATAGGCAGAGGAAGCCCTACGACAGGGGCCAGACCGATCACCATATAGATATTGACACCCATATAGACAAAAAACAAAAATGCCAATCCGGAGGCAAATGCTTTGATCAGATAATCGTTGGCATGCTTGGCCGAAATATAGAGCAGATTAAAGATGAGCAGCATATAAAGTATAATGACCGTGATCATCCCTTTAAAACCGAATCTTTCCCCCAGATAAGCAAAGATAAAATCCGTCGATGAGACCGGTAGGAACTTCAGCTGTGTTTGAGTCGCCTCTTCCTTGCTTTTACCCTCAACACCACCTGAACCGATGGCGATCAGTGCCTGTCTGACATGGTAGCTAGGTTTCCCTATAAAGTCGGTCACACGCTTTTTTTGATAAGGTTTCAACTGGCTGTAAAGCAGCGGAGCACTGAGCCCGAGAATGATGATGATAGAAACCCATATC
The DNA here is from genome assembly GCA_041546475.1 of Sulfurovum sp. Lineage (GTDB taxonomy): Bacteria > Campylobacterota > Campylobacteria > Campylobacterales > Sulfurovaceae > Sulfurovum. The sequence goes on along the minus strand of JBFEWI010000128.1, from coordinate 4,538 downwards.
TTCCAGTTGATCCCAACAACAAACAAAATGCCATACCCGGTAATAAGTAAAACAAGTGCCGTACCCAGGTCCGGTTCTTTGGCTATGAGTAAGAAAGGAATGATGATCACGATGGAAAGTTTGATAAAGTTCAAAATGCCATACCCTTTTTCACCTGGAGGGTTTCTGCCTATAAGGTATCCAAGCATCATAATAACACTGACCTTGATGAACTCTGAAGGTTGGATGGTGATGCCTATGCCGGGGATCTCGATCCATCTTTGTGCCCCCAGGATCTTCTTTCCTACAAACTCCACAGCGATAAGCAGTCCCAGGTTTCCTAGATAAAAAATAGGGACGAACCACCAAATGATCTGCCTCCACGGGATAAAAGCGGAAACAAGAAAAGCAATACCTGCAATGAAGTAGTAGACCATCTGCTTTGTGAACAGATACGGGTTGATCTCGTTCACCAGATACGATGAGATGACAAGAAGCGGTATGATCTGTAACATGAGAAGGTAGGAAAAATGTTTAAAGATACGTTTATCAAAGTCCAACCAAGATTCCATGCAAGATCCTATTATTAGAGGTTTCATCTATTTTTAGGGTATTATATCAAAAAGGATATAAGGTAGCATCATGCTGGATTTTTTTACATTTACGCACTTTAAAAGATCCCCTTCCCTGCTTCATGCAGTGACCACAAAGTCCCATGATCTTCCTTATGCTTTCAGTCTCGCTTTACATACCGGAGAAGATGCTGCAAGTATCGTATCTAACAGGAACAGACTCTCCGAGCTGCTCCAAAGCAGTGAATCCTTACATTACATAGCTGCCGATCAAACCCACAGTGACAACATTAAGCTGATCACCCAAAAAGAGACCAAGGGGTGGGAGAGTCTTTCAGATGCCATAGAAGCATGTGATGCACTGATCACAGACGTAAAAGGGGTCGTGCTCACCATACTGACCGCAGACTGTGTTCCCATACTCCTCTATGACAGGGAAAAAGAAGTGGTCGCTGCTGTGCATGCAGGCTGGAAAGGCACCAAAGCGCGCATAGCCTACAAAACGGTACAGAAGATGAAAGAGACGTATGGCTGTGATCCCAAAGATATCGTTGCAGGTGTCGCACCTTCTATAGGACGTTGTTGTTACGAGGTAGGAGCAGAGGTTGCAACACACTTTTCAAACATACCTGAAGGATTTACCCCCGTCGGTGAAAAGTATATGTTGGACCTGCCTTTGATCAACAAACAACAGCTCCTGGCTACAGGCCTTCAAGACGAGAACATCGAGATGAGCCGTGTGTGTACGGCATGCAATGTAGAGCGGTTTTTCTCCTATAGGAAAGAGCAAGGATGCTCCGGAAGGTTCATGAGCATGATAGGCATGAAAAAAAGCCATCATTAAAGGGGTTTAAAACACTTGTCTGCCTATCTTTTTGGAATTTTCAGAATATCCTGCAATAATTACATATTAAATACAAAGAGAGCTAATGCATACACTTCAAATCGCAGAGTCAGTACTGGATGACTATAGAAACAATAAACTCACTGATGAAAGAATCAACTTTTTGATCACACAGGCCAATGAACAGCTTGATGAGATATCTCAAAACAAAGAGATCTATGAGGGCTTTTTAAACAAAGTCAATGCACCCCAAAAGATAGACAATATCATACTTTGGATACTTTTGATGTCAAATGAAGATATATGTGAAGAGTATATAGATGAGTTCGGTAAAGATTTCAGGGAGATCATCCCGGTAAGTGATCTGGCTGATCTACTAGTCTACATCGTACACCTCAAAAAGATCAAAAACATCGAATTGGACGGATATGACTATCTGTTGGGATATAAACATGAAGGGATAGACGAAGTAGACCAATATGCTTTTGCAAATGTCCTGCTCCATGTTCAAAGATCAAAAGAGGTAGATATTGAGTTTTAGAGAGCTCATTGTGTAGATAAAAAAAAGGATCCGTTACGCTTTTTATCTTGCTAATAAGCACACAGAAGCGCGACTTCTCTGCGCTCCTGCTGATTGTCCCTCCGAAAGGGAGGCTGTTATTGTGCTGCGATGTCGATATCGATGTAGACCTCAGTATCGGAAAGCTTCCCGGCATTTGGGGTCGTACTCCTATCAAGGGTACCGATAATGGTATTGTTCGCCGCCCCCGTTATATTGTTTGCAACGCTGTCTAGCAAGAACGTGATACGATATGTTCCCTCCCCGAGACCGTTGTCACGAAAGTTCCATACGTAGCCATACGTCAAGTTACCGGATATAGTGACCTCAGCTCCGAATGTACCAGGGCCGTCACCTCCTGATAAGATCGACTGGTCGACCGGCGTTGGAAGTTCTTGCAACTCGAGTGGATCTAAACTCACTACTTTCTGGATCTTCAGGCGGGCAGTGGAAGCATAGACAATAGGGTTCGTATTGTTGTACTCCGTACCGTCTGTACCTTGCATCTCATAGATTCCTGAAGTATCATAGAGATTTTCCATATTGTAAGAGATCATCGGAGTGGTCACGGCCTTAGTGAGCCCCATCTCGACCCGGATGACGGAATTAGTGGTCAGGTTGTTCTGACTTCCCAGGTTGTCGCCCCATTTTGCAGTAACATTCTGCTCCTGGTCCGACCCATCTACCCATTGACCCTGCCATGTACTGACGGTCTGCTGCTTGTAGTATGTCACGTTCTCTTTTATATATGTTGTGTTCTCGTCAAGATACGGCAGCATTCCATCCGGCACAACCGTGAGGTCTTGTGAGATGAGCGGACGCAGCCCTGTGTTGTAATCGATAAGGGTAGAGTTAGCTTCCCTCGTCCATACCAAATTCGTGTCAAGCGGCTGTCCGGTGATGCCGAAGCCGTCGGCAAAGATCAAAGCTGCGGAGAAGTTGTTGCCGTACCCTTCGACCTCACCTCCGCCAGGAGCAGAGCCCTGTATATACGCTTCTGGGTCCGTCGGTGTCTCTCCACCGGCGTTCCTGGCCGCTACGACCCAGTAGCTGGTATTGTCTTCCATTCCGGCATTCTCAGTGAACGTAAAGGTATCTGCCGATACGGAGGCATAGTAATTCGCCGGATCAAAGACACCAACATTTGAATCGCTGCGATAGATCCCGTAGGAAGCCACCGCACCACCTGTTAGTGGTTTCTCCCAGGTAAGCGTCAAAGTCAACATCCCCTGACCCTTTGCCCCTGCAACTTGAAAATTCTCAGGTACACCCGGAGCCTCGACAGTCTGTGTCGTCGAACTGCTGCTACCGCCTCCACCACCACAGCCATTGGCTATAATGCCAAATAAAACCACAAATAATGTGGCCACTATTGACATAAATTTCTTACTCTTTGATTGAAATATTTTCATAGTAGAATTCCTTTTAGTATTTTTACTGTTCAATTATATTGTATAAGTATATAAATAAATTTAATCTTAAAGCTATATTTAATAACCTTTTGAGATAACCATATCTTAACATCATGGCAGCATACAAAAAAATTGTCGGATAACGTATAATTACATGGATAAACAATTGGCTGTATTAGAAACAGAAATACTAAAAGAAGAAGAGATAGAGTAAATAAAAAAGCCACTTCTTTAGTAATACTTTCTTCTACTTTTTGTACAATACACAAAAATACAATCAAAATAACTTTAAGTTTTAAAACATTACAATAATCTGAACTAAGAAAAACCGGAGCACTTGTGAAACTTTGGTTATTATATGTAGAAAACATGCGATACACAATTACTTGGAACAGGGGTAAAACATGCCACCAATCAGGTTTTTCACAGCATTGCGTGACGATGCAACAAATGCAATAGAGCATATCGGTTCCGTAGATATTCTTGTCGGAATTCCAGCGTTTGGGTCGATGGAATCGATCGAATATGTTGCAAAGAGTATCATCGTGGGTCTGGAAAAACACTACCCGGACAAAAAATCGCTTATTTTCATAGCCGATGGCGGTTCGACGGATGACACCCGCGAGGTCGCTTCAAAAATTGTTTCAGACAACGACAATATCAAACTTCTAATATCCATCTATAGGGGAATTCCTGGAAAAGGTTCCGCTGTCCGTGCAATTTTCGAAGCCGCACAGTTTTTAAAAGCCGAATACATCGCTCTCTTTGATTCCGACCTTAAATCAATTACACCAGAATGGGTCAGGAGTGTCATTTCCCCGCTCGTTGAGGGGTATGATTTTGTCACTCCGGACTACCTGCGCTACAAATATGACGGAACGATTACCAACACTATCGCCTACAACCTAACACGGGCACTTTACGGCTACAAAATTCGTCAACCCATCGGAGGTGATTTCGGTTTTTCCGAAAGACTGGTGAAGCGCTATCTTCAAGAAGATATCTGGGAAACTGATATTGCACGCTTTGGCATAGACATCTGGCTGAGCACCACCGCAATGATTTCGGATTTCCGAATCTGCCAGACACGACTTGGAGTGAAAATTCACGGTGAAAAGGACCCCTCTTCAGACCTTGGCCCCATGTTCCAGCAGGTAGTTGGCACGATATTT
>JBFEWI010000045.1:0-10185 GCA_041546475.1 Sulfurovum sp. | reverse complement strand
CTTGTTCTCTCCGGCCTCCTCTTCAGTAATCTCTCCCATATTAGCAGGGTTATCCATTCTTTTTTGTACTTCTTGCGAATACTCTTCCCAGAGTGCGCCGCCAATGAGATCATTTCTAGCCATAATGTTATCCTTTAATTAGTTTTATAATCTAGATAATGCAAAAACTATTCTATAAGGGTGTGTATCTTTATTGGACAATGCACAACAAAATTGTCATGAGGAGACAGAGATGACAAAAATGTCAACTTGAGAAATGGATGTATAGATCGAGAATAGAGGAGCTGGATAAGTGCATCTACAGTGATATATCCATTGATACGTTTATAAAGTCCGTCTGTATCAAAGGATCAAAGCATTTCGATCTGATAAAGGAACTTACGCTCTTTGTAGGCCGGTATATCGAGTTCCTGGCGATACTTTGCGATAGAGCGGCGTACCATCTGAATGTGGAATCTCTCTTCGATCTTTTCATGAAGGATCTTATCACTATAGGGTTTGTTTTTATCTTCACTCTCCACCAGTCGTTCAATGAAATGTTTGATCTCTGATGTGGAAACATCTCCAATGGCATTGGAGAAAAAATCTTTGAATGCCAGCACACCATGTTCTGTTTCTATATATTTATCACTGATGGCACGGGAGATCGTGGATTCATTAAACCCAAGTATTTCAGCAACATCCTGCAGTTTCAAAGGTTGCAATTCACCGCCCATAAAATAACTGTACTGTTTTTCGATCAGCACAAGCGTAATATTGTACAGTGTACTTTTACGCAGGTCCAGAAGCTTCACAAGCTCACGTGCCTCTTTGAATTTTTGTTTGGCAAAGTTCTCATATTTGTCGATCTGGGTCACTTTGAGATCAGGGTAAAATGAATTGTTCATCTGAATGGTCAGTTCATCTTTCACAAATACCACAGAAAGATCCGGTAATATAGGAGGCTCACTTGGCATATACTTGAGTGCAGGAGGATTTTTCAGGCGTTTTAGTACCTCTTTTGCGTCATGCATACGCGGATGTTTTAAAAACTTTTCAAAAGATTCGAACTGCACAATGATCGCACTTAAAAGAATACTCAGCTCTTCATCCAATTCAAATTCATTCAGTTGGAAAAGAAAAGATTCTTTGTAATCTACTGCACCTACGCCATAGGGAACCAGATAGGCAAATCGCTGCCGTACTGATTCTGCCTGATAGGCATCCACACCGCACTGTTTGGCCACTTCTTCAATATCCCCTTCAAAATATCCTTCATCATTGATATAAAATATGATCTGATGTGCGATCTTTTGTGAAATAGGTGTAGGGAAAAGCGGTGCAGTGATCTGCTCATCAAGTTTTTCATAGAGTGATTGTGTCGATATGCTCATCCACTCGATCTCATCACTGGAAGCATTGGAAACATGGTTCTGGTACTCAAGATAGGCTTGATGTGATCTGTCCGATGAACCTTCGCTCACTTCAAAACCGGAATTCACTTCTAAACAAGGGTTCTCATTGGCAATGTTCTGAATATGTTTATCCAGATCAGACAAAGAACATTGAAGAAGAGGCAACCAGGTCTGCATAGAGAGACGAGGCAACTGTTTTTGTTTAAAATGAAAAGATTGTTTCATGCTATAATATTTCCTGTTTTATATAATTTATAGTATCAAATTTTTGTGAATTAAATATGAATCTACCATATATAATGCAATTTTTGTTCCAGAAAACATCATGCTGAATCTTTATAAAAAATATATGCTATATATCTTTTAAAATGATTCCTGTCTGTCTCCAGTATCCTGGAGACTTATCTAGTATGGTCTAGTATTTGATACGTATCAATCCATTAGGCTGAACGATCTTCATTTGACATGCCAAACGAGCTTTTTCACTTGTTTCTGCAATATTCTGCATCACAACCTTCTCTTTTTCAGTCATATCACTCAAAAACTCCATACCTGACTCGATCAATACCACACAGGTTCCACACTCGCCATCACGGCATCCGAACGGCAATGCAGATCCAGATGCTTCTACGATATCCTGAATGGTTTTCCCCGGTTTTACATTGATCGCTAAAAAATCATTGATGATCTCTACTCTTGTTGTCATTACTTTCTCCTTCATTATTCAATACGTTGGCATCGTTACACCATTACCGCTACCAACACGCAAACGAACGTCTTCTTCTTTTACTAAAAGACGTTTATCCAATACCATCAAATCCGCAAAAGATGATATGAATGATTTCCCTTCCTTCTTATTTTTTCCAGTATTTATACCAATGGGATGTACAAAAACCTTCGTCAATACCCAAAATCAGTCATTGCTTCCTTTATTTTGAGATTGCTCTGCTATGGCTTTTTCTGCAGCTCTTTTCGCACGGTGTTCCCGTATCCATCTGAGTTCATCTTCTACTTCATCATACCCATCTACGTCATCAATTGCTTCGAGTTCTGCTTCACGGCATCCATAGGTGTCCCCTTCTTCAATAAAGTGGATCTCATAAATACGGATCACCTGAAGCCAATCCCCTATACGAACCACATATCCTTCTGCTCCGGGAGGAACCAGGATGGCATTGGGTTCATGGAAAGGGTTGGAACCGTCGTTACGTATCGGTTTGGTGATCCTTACACGTTGTCCCAGGTAAAACGTGGGAAGTATCTCATCTTTAGTTGAAGCTGATATTTGGCTGGCTTGTGCATGCGTGTACTCCATTGCTTACCTCCTCTTCATCACTACATTCTGACGATGTTGAACATGTACTGCAGGCACTGGGTTTATCAAATGTATCCCAGATCTCTGCAGCAGACGGGGAATACCCACTTTCAAAGTTCTTATAGACAGAGATCAGGGCGAACTTATAATAATCAAGCAGTTTCTCATCACTGCCAAGATCATGCCCTTCAGCTTTTTTGATCATCTCTCCATATTTTTTCATGATATGAAAACGTTTCACATAGACCAAACGCTCATCATAATCCAGATCAAAAAAATCAAAATAATCTTCTGTATCAGATAATGATCTAAACTCTGTTAATGCACTCATTCCAAATCCTTTCGTTGTATATTTTTACTTTGTTAATAAAGGTTTATCGTTACGATAAGCCCAGCGAATCTCGATCAAATTTCCATCTCTTTTTTGACTTGTGCTGCCCAGCTCGTAATACGCTCTGGCGTCAGGTCAGCCTGATTCACATTGTCTATTGCCAGACCACAGAACTTGCCGTCTTTTTCGGCCAATGAGAATGTATAGTTGTACCCCTCTGTTGCCCAATATCCATACTCGGTATCGGCACCCAGTTTGCTGAAGATATCTTTCATTTTTCCAAGTGCACTGACAAAATGTTCTCCATGGGTATCCTGGTCCCCTGCGCCGAAGAACGCTACTTTTTTTCCACTGAGATCAGGTTCATCATTTTCCATCTCATACAGCGGATCGACCCAGTCACGCTGTGGATCACCCTGCCCCCATGTAGAAGAACCTACAAGCAGGACATCAAATTCTTCGAACTGATCCAGATCATCATAATCCTCTTCCATATTGATCAGTTCAGCCCCGTCAAACAGTGTTTCAAGCTGTTCTGCCGCTGCCTGGGTCATACCGCTGCTGCTACCTACAAAAATACCTACATTTGCCATTGTTATCTATCCTTACATGGTTTATATTGGTCATAAATATCAAATGCTTTATCCAAATATTTTTGACCGTCTTCATAGAGTTTATCGATCGTTCTGTACCCAAATCGATGTGCATCTTTGAAATATTTGTCCACCAGTACGATCTTGTCCGCAATTACGATACATCGCCCGAACCCTTCGTGACTCATCTCCATGACCACGTTACACATCACACCTGTTTTTCTTTCAAACTGAAGCGCGACCGCTTTAAAGATCATCTTGATCTCTCCTATCAGCATTTCATCAATATCTGCAATGATAGGGATCTTCTTCAGATCCTCTTTTGTTTTGACATATTTGGCAGTCAACAACTCTTCATCGCTCATTTTGGACCAGTTTCCAAACTGATCTGTTGCCCTGAGTTGACGGATCAACTCCTCTGTAAATATATTATGTTCCAGTATAGTCTCGCTCATTTCTATCCTTTTTTTATTCTGCTGCCCAACGTTCCAAACGCGGGTCCTCTGTTGTTTCAATGTTCATTACTCGTTTGATCCATGGTGGAGGATTATCGTTGATCATGACGATCAACTCTTTTAACACATCTTCTATCTGACGCGGTTCCTGTACTTTCATCGGATTGATACCTGCACGGATCACCTTTGCAGCTGCCGTACCGCCGATAGATTCACAATACATGATGTTGATCCCATGAAGTGCTTGCACTTTAAAGTCAGTCTTATCATCTCCGGTCATGGATGAAGTATCTGTCTTGATCACACCATCTACTTCAAAACCCTCCGGAGAGACATTATAGACAACAAACTCCTTGGCGCCTCCAAAATGTGCATTGATCGTTTCCAGATCTTTAGTTGCAAAAGCGACTTTCATGCTATGCTCAAAATTGCCTGTTCCTTCTACCTTTATTTTGGTTGTATCACCCATGATGTTTGATCTCCCGTAATTTATTTGCCGCTTCAAAAAGGAAATAGGTACTTCCTTCATAAAGCTGGTCATTTTTAAGTTGGTTGCCTAACTCTTCATAGTTCGGGAACCCTCTTAACATGAGACCAGCATGGCTATGCTCATCCATATGCAATAATCGTTCCGCATGGAAATTACTGATGACCATATCTGCATCAGTGAAGTAACTTTTGGCATCTTCCAGGTCACCTACAAAGACCGTACCTGCCTTGATCTTTTTAAGTACAGGGCTGTAAACCGTCGATATTACGGCATCTATCGTACCGCCTACACTTTGCAGCAACTCGCATATACCTATACACATATCAGGTTCGCCTGTCACGACAAAACGGGAGGAGCCTATCAGAAAATGGGTGTCAAGCATCGCATCCTGAAGACGTCCCCTCCAGCGTTTGACTGATGGTGCAGGGTCTATTTGTCGTATTTTCATCAATGCTGCGACAAAATTGTCATTCTTTTCCTGTCCCATCAGATGATCGAAATGCAGATGTGTCATCTTCGGGTTTTTTTCAAGCAAGGACTTTGCTGCGATCTCCATCGATGCGCCTATCGTCACGACAGTTGCCGTATCGCCAAGGGCTTTGATATCTGCGATACTGATGGCACCTGTTCCCAACTTACCCTGTCCTTCGCTCAGATACCCATCCAGCGAAGTTGAAAGGTCAGGCAAGGCATACGTTTCAAACCCAAATCCCTCACAGAGTCCTTTGATCTTTTCTATCTCAGCAGGTTGCGTACTGACATGAGGCAATAGAAGTAATTTATTGGCTTTGATCTCATCGGACGGTTCTGTATGCTGTTCGATCAATGCTTTTGCAGTCAATGCCCAGCCGCTCTCCATCCCCCCTTCAAAATCAGGGGTATTCACATAACAATAGGGTATCTCTATATGCATTCCCACACCTCTGACATCATCACCTTTGGTCTCGGTCAGCCCCGTGGTATGCAAACCTATGAGCTCGGGCTTCATGTTTTTGTTCTTTTTGGTGATATTTTCGATCGCCAGCAGGATAGAGTAATCACCCCCGTCAAGTATCGCAGTGATATCACTCACAGACGTGTTATACATCGCGATAGGTTCATTAAAATGTTTCGTATAAAACACTTTTGTAAAGGAAGCACACCCTTGTGATGCATGCATAAGAGGCAGACAGTTTTGTATGCCCATAAAGGCAAGTGCCGCTCCCATAGGCTGAGAGTGTTTGATCGGATTGACCTGCAGCGGTTTATGTTCTTTACGGTCTAATGGGATCTTTGCATGTGTATTCATTATGCCACATCCCATGGTGCTTTTTGTGCTACATTGGCAAATACCGGATTATCGAATGCATAACGAAGGTCCTGTGCAAGATTCAACAGCCCTTTATATCCTCCGTAACTGGTTTTCTTCTCCTGGTTCACATCGATAAAAGAGATCTTTTTCTTGATCGCGGTGTAGAGACTTCGTCCACCCGCGAGCAGGATATCAGCGCCTTTTTCATCGATCACTTTGGATTGCTGTGATGCGGGGGTTTTCATCAAAACCCCTTCAGGCCCCAAATATTCACGTGCTTTTTCTATATCATCCGCCGTTGATTTACGTATGGATGTGGCCACGACCTCTACGCCAAGATCCTGCAATCCCGAAGCGATGGACCATGCTTTATTCCCTCCCGTGTTGAGGACTGCTTTCTTCCCGGCAAAGCGTTTCTTGTAAGGAAGGAGCTTCTCTTCCAGTGCCGCCTCCTCCTCGGCGATCACCTTCTCTGCTTTTTCGATCAATGCCGGATCACCCAGTGCTTTCACGATCTCTCTTATGGCAAATGAAGTATCCCGTTTACCGTAAAAAGAGACCGAGATCCATGGGATACCATAGTTCTCTTCCATTTTTCGGCAGAGTGTTATCAGGGATTTGGCACAGACAATGACATTCAGTTTTGCACGGTGTGCGGTACGTATACTGCTTACACGGCCGTCCCCACTGAGAGAAGAGAGTATACGGATACCCAACTTCTCAAAGATTGGCAGATACTGCCACATATCACCCGTCACATTGTAATCACCGATCAGATTGATATCATAAGGCGTGGTCGTTTCAGGCTCTTTGGTACCGATGAGATGTTCAAGCACAGCTTCTCCTGCCAAACGCGAACCAAGGTTTTTTCCACCGACAAAACCGGGTGCATGCACAGGTACTACGGGTACTCCATGCATTTCACTGCCTCTTTTACATGTCATGTCTATATCATCACCCACAAGTGCCGTCACACAGGTAGAATAGACAAAGATAGCCTCGGGCTTATACGCTTTCATCACATGATCTATAGAGTCTTCCAAACGTTTATCTCCACCAAAGATCACATCATTGGCATTGATACCTGTGGTAAAACCCATAAAGGTATGGTTTCTTCCTTCATAAGAGCTCAGTGTCTCACGTGTCTCCCATGAAGCACCTAAACAGGTCTGTGGACCATGTACCAGATGCACGGCATCAGCATAGGGGAAAAGGGAGATCTGTGCCCCATCAAAGGCACACCCTCCCGCTGCCAATCCGGGTTTTGGTTTATCGCATCCTTCACCGGGTTTTTTGTCTTTAGAGTGGGAACATGCACTTTCATTCAACAACTCTTTTATCTTTGCTCGATTGACCATAAAGAATTCCTTTTGAAGTAATATTTATAGATACTTATGCAAATTTTGTGCTAGAAGCGCCTCTCTCTAACGATTTTGTCAAAAAAATTTCATATCCCTCTATTTCATGATGCTCACAAGTTGATTTTGTATAATTTACAATTGATTGAAAGGAAAAGAATGAAAAAGATCTATTTAGCCGGTCCGGACGTGTTTGAAAAAGATGCCATTGCACAGGGAGAAACACTGAAAGCACTCTGTAAAGAGTTTGGCTTTGAGGGGCTCTTTCCTTTGGATAATGTCATCGAAGAGGATGCACCTGAAAAAATGGCAGACGCGATAAGGGTTGCCAATCTCCAGCTCATTCATGAAGCAGATATCGTCATGGCAAACCTCAGCCCTTTCAGGGGATTTGAACCCGATTCGGGTACCGTCTATGAAGTCGGTTTTGCCGAAGCATTGGGCAAACCTGTTTTCGGATATACCAGTGATCTTTCTGCGCTGAAAGAGCGTCTGATCATGCACCAAAAACTTGACCAGGATGCCACACACTGTGCCGATGGCAAATCTATCGAAGATTTTGGACTCTCCCATAACCTGATGTTCTCTCATACCATTGTCGCACACGATGCCAGATCATGCCTCTTGGTCATACAGCAGAGATGTCGAACCTAACATACTTCTGATACATCACACAGAAGACTTTCTATAGTATATAAATTGCATTCACTTCTATAAAGATTGACAAATCGAAAAAAGTCTATTATGATTGAAAAAAAGGAATCACGATGAAAGTTGCCGTACCCGTTAAAGATGCCAACCTCTTATTTTTTGCCAATGCAGGACATACGCCCTACTTTGCTGTCTATACCATCAAAGGGGGCGGTATGTTCAAATCATTTGAGCTTGAGGAGGTACGTCCCAATCCACGTACCGACCTGGATCATGAACATGAGGATGAAGGCCACCAGTGTGCCCATGATCATGAAGATGAAGCACATGTGCAGGAACATGTGAAGATGGGAGAAGTGCTGAAAGACTGTGACTTCCTCGTAGCCAAGAGTGCCTGTAAGAACACAGCCAAAGCGATGGCAGACTTCGGCGTGAGTATCAAAAAATACAACGGGCTTCCCGATAAGGCTGCTGCGGTGCTCAGTGCCGTCTCTTCACAATTGAACAAGTAAAACCAATGGAAAACAGCATAGAAACCCAAACCGCTAAAATGCCAAAGATCATCTATGGTACTGCATGGAAAAAAGAGCAAACGACCCGGCTGGTCGTGGAGGCGCTCAAAGCCGGCTTCAGAGGGATCGATACAGCGTGTCAACCCAAACACTATGCCGAACCTCTTGTAGGTGATGCCTTGATGCTTTCAGGTATCAAACGTGAGGAACTCTTTGTTCAGACCAAGTTCACACCCCTTGATGGGCAGGATCCCAACACAGTACCTTATGATAAAAATGCATCTTTGACTGAACAGGTTGCCCAGTCCTTTGAGGTCTCTAAGAAAAATCTCAAGACCACTTATATCGACTCGCTTCTTTTACACTCCCCGCTCTTTCCTTTTTCTCATCTTCTTGAGGTCTGGCGGGCCATGGAAGCGATCTATAAACGTGGAGAGGTACTGCAGCTGGGTATCAGTAACTGCTATGATCTGGGAGTATTAAAACGTCTTTACGATGAAGCCGACATTAAACCTGCCGTGGTACAAAACCGCTTCTATGCCCAGAGCGATTATGATATGGAACTTCGTCAATGGTGCCTGAAACATGACATCGTCTATCAAAGTTTTTGGAGCCTGACAGCCAATCCGCATATCCTGGGAAGTGAAACTGTGATGAGACTTGCTATGAAATACCGTAAGAGTGAAGCAGAGATCTTTTTTGCCTACCTTATCTCCCAACATATTACGCCGTTGAGCGGCACTACTTCACAAGCACACATGCAGCAAGACCTGGAAGCATGTGAGATATCTCTCAACGATGAGGAGATCCGTACGATCACCTCTCTTTTAAATGTTTGATACAAACAAAAGCGTATTTGTCTTACTTTCCAAATGTTTTTTCCAACAATTCTGTATCATTGACCACGGTTAAACTCTCAAAAGAGTCATTTTCTCCCTTGGGAAGACTCGAAAATCCCTCTATACTATGACAGGTCGGGCATTTCCCTTCATTCAGCAGTGCCAGCTGATCCAAGGTGATTTTTGCATCACAACTTTTACAATAAAAATACGTATCCATCGCTATTCCTTTTGTATCTACAAATGCAATTCTTGTTCCCATTTAGAATGGAAATTGCATAAAAATTCCAAAAGGAGACCTATGTTTACAAGACTATTTTGCGAACATTGTGATCACCATTATGAAGTGGATCTTGAAGAGGCAAGACTCGTGGAAAAATATCACAATCATAAGATCACATTTGAGAACAACACACACTATTATAGAAACAATGAATGCTTTTTTACTTTAGTCAGGAGACTTAAAAAGCAGGATGAACAGCATATATCATAAAAAAGGAAGAGTGATGGATCAAGAGACACTGGAATGGCTTGAAAAAAACGGTTATACCCTTACAGATATAGATCATCAAGGCAACTATGGGAATACGGCACTAATGAAAGCATCCAGAGAAGGTAATGACAAGATTGTAGCCCAGCTCCTGGATGCAGGTGCAGATATATCGGTATTGAATGTAGATGGTAACACAGCACTTTGGCTTGCCTGTTTTGGAGAGAACCCCAATGTACTTTCACTGCTCATTGATGCAGGTATAGAGATTGACACGCCTAATGTCAATGGTGTCACGTCACTGATGTATGCGGCATCCAGCGGAAAAAAAGAGATGGTGGAAATGTTGGTGAATGCAGGGGCTGATGTCAGTATAAAGAACCCTGATGATTTTACGGCATTGGATCTAGCAGTGACTCCGCAAATACTTAAAATACTACGAAACGCCAGGTAGTGCTTTTTCTTT
>JBFEWI010000022.1:0-14342 GCA_041546475.1 Sulfurovum sp. | reverse complement strand
GATAGCACTGTACGACTTGAAATCCAAATCAGTCAAACAGCCTCTCTATAAAATGCTTGGCGGGACAAAAAGAAATTTCAAAACCGATATTACGATCAGTATGGGTGAGATCGAGAAAATGATATCAGACAGTCTTGATGCTGTGAATCTGGGCTATGATACACTGAAGATAAAGATAGGTGATGCCCCGAAAAAAGATGTTGAACGGGTTATCGCTATACATAATGCATTGGATAAAAATGTCACACTGAGACTAGATGCGAACCAGGGGTGGTCAGCACAAGAGAGTGTAGAACTCTTACATGCTTTGGAAAAACAGGACATTATCGCCGAGTTCATAGAGCAGCCGGTTGCTGCAGACGACATAGAAGGTCTTCGTTACATCAAAGAGAGGGTCCAAACTCCCCTGCTGGCAGATGAGTCCATATTTTCTGTAAAAGATGCAAAAAGACTGCTTGAACTGGAAGCTATAGACTATGTCAATATCAAACTGGCCAAGACAGCAGGTATCACACAAGCTTTGGCATTGGCAGATCTCTCTAAAGCATTCGGGGTCAAATGTATGATAGGATGCATGCTTGAAGGTCCTATCTCCGTAGCTGCAGGGGTACATGTCGCTTCCGCCAAGGCAGATATCATTACGATGGTGGATCTGGATGCTGTGAGTTTATTGGCTTCTCATCCTGTGCAGACATCTATCCTATTTAATGAAAGTGAGATCACACTTTCTGAAGATATTGGCTTAGGTGTATTGTATTAGATAAGTTCAATGATCTCTTCATAATATTCATAGCCATTCAGGCTACAAGTATTCGATCTCTCCCAGCCTGGTAAAAAATACTTTATTGAATTCTTTCTCTTGCCTGATGTCAATGTATTTTTCTACCATGGTAAAAATGATCTCCTGAATCGTGTATAGCGTCGTTTTGATCTCCGCTTCCACACAGTAACTGGATTTTCCACCGTGCAAACGTACGTTGGACATAAGGATCTCCGCGAACTTCTCTCCACCATCCATATCGGTGGACTGGCAAAGCAATACATAGATATTGTTTGTTTTATCGATCTCGTACAAAATGTCTGTTTGACGCTTCCACTGATCAATGAGGTTTTCCAGCTTCAGATCATCGGATGAAAAGAGGATCATTGTAAAGGCCAACCCCTCTTTGCGGTCCATAAGATAATAAAGAAATTCCAGTGTACTTCTTAATCTATCCATCATTTTTTGTGCTAATTTAATTTCATCTTCATGAAATGACAGGTCGTTTTTATTTCTTCTTTCAAATGTAAGCATACTATACCTTTCACATTAAGATAATAAAACTGCATTATTTTCAATTATAACGTATTTATATAAAATTTCACTACGTAATACACTCATATATCATTACTCTTTCGCTATAATATCGACATGAATAAGATCACGCTAATATTTTTACTATCAACTACTTATATATTTTCTAATATTAACGCTGTAGTCAGCATCCTGCCAGAACAGACATTTGTCAAGGCCATAGGTGGAGATAAGGTGGATGTCTCACTTATGGTAGAGCCTGGTAACTCGCCGCACACCTATGAACCAAAACCTTCACAGATGGTAGAGATCGCAAAAGCGCATCTGTACTTTGCCATCGATGTGGAGTTCGAACATGTTTGGCTGCCTAAATTTAAAAACCTGAACCCTAAAATGCAAATCATAGACCTTGCAGACAACATCACCAAAATAGAGATGGAAGATGCACAGCACGAAGAGGCGATGGATACACATCACAATGAACACAAACATGAAGGTAAAGACCCGCACATCTGGACAGCCCCTGCCAATGTAAAGATCATCGCACAAAATATCTATAACGCTTTAAAGAAGGCAGATCCCCAAAACAGAGACTACTACAAAAAAAATCTTGATACATTTTTGACTGCTGTCGATGAAACAGACAGAGAGATCACCACTATACTTTCATCTTTGAAAAATGGCGAAAAGTTTATGGTGTTCCACCCATCCTGGGGCTACTTTGCGCAAGCCTATCATTTAAAACAGATTGCTGTAGAGGTAGAAGGTAAAGAGCCCAAACCCAAAGAACTGATACATTTACTCCAGGAAGCAAAAGAAGAGAAGGTCAAAGTGATCTTTACCCAACCGGAGTTTTCAGACAGCGTAGCGAAGATCATTGCCAAAGAGTTGCAGATCCCTGTTGTAAAGGTGACTCCAATGGAAGCAAACTGGTCTGAAAACCTCATAAATATCGCTAAAGCGATCGCAGGTAAGCACTGAGATGTCTGTCATTGATATAAAAAATGTTTCATTTGCCTATGACAAGCAGATGATCCTGGAAAACATTAACCTGAGTGTAGAAGAGAGAGATTTTCTGGCCATCATCGGTCCAAACGGTGGAGGCAAGTCTACCCTGCTCAAACTCATTTTAGGTATCCTTAAACCCCAAAAAGGCTCTATCTCTGTCTTGGATAAAGCACCTTCAAAGAGTCTTACACAAATAGGCTATGTACCGCAAAACACCAATGTCAATACAGACTTTCCTATCAAGGTCATTGAAGTGGTCATGATGGGGCATGTAGGAGGCAAAAGACCTCTTTTTGGCTACGGTAAAGATGAACTGCTCTGTGCGATGGGTGCCCTGGCTCAAGTGGGTATGGAAAACTTTGCCCAAACAAAGATTGGGGCACTTTCCGGGGGACAGCGTCAAAGAGTGATGATCGCTCGTGCCCTCTGCGCACACCCACAAATACTCATACTGGATGAACCGACATCAAGCATCGATATCACAGGACAGAAAGAGATCTATGAGTTGATCAAACAATTGAACCAAAGTATTACGGTCATCGTAGTCAGCCATGATATCTCTGTCATCTTACAGTATGCAAATAAGGCTGCACATGTCAATAAAGGCCTCTCCTATCACGACATTTCAGACAAAACACAGACTTTCCATACCCATGGTGATGAGGACCATTTCTGTGAAGTAGAGCTGCTGCAGATGTTAGGCAGTGAAAACTGTGATACATGTGCACCCGAACCTGCACCAAAATGGAGAACAACAAAATGATAGACGCACTCCAGTTTGAGTTTATGCAGCATGCACTTTTAGCCGGATTGCTGGTCAGTTTTGCTGCGGGTATCATCGGATCGCTCATTGTAGTAAATCGTATGGTATTTCTGGCAGGAGGCATTGCACATACTTCATATGGGGGTATAGGTCTTGCTGTGTATTTCGGATTGCCTATTTTTCTGGGTGCATCCCTCTTTGCAGTAGGCGCTGCCCTGCTTATAGCAGGACTCACACTCAAAAAACGTCATCGTATGGATACCTTTATCGGGCTTATCTGGGCAGTAGGTATGGCGATCGGTGTGATATTTGTTGACCTTACACCCGGATATAATGTGGATCTCATGAGCTATCTTTTTGGCTCCATCCTGGCAGTAAGCTCTGAGGACCTTTATTTTATGGGTACATTATTGGCACTGATACTTTTTATCGTCACATTCTGGTACAGGGATATTTTAGCTGTTTCCTATGACAGTGAATATGCCGGTCTACGCCATGTCAATGTCATATTTTTCTATACACTCATACTGATACTCTCAGCGCTTACGGTGGTTATCGCTATTAAAGTTGTAGGACTGATCCTGGTCATAGCGATGCTTACCATCCCTGTATATATCGCAGAAAAGCTTTCAAACTCACTGTTTTCTATGATGTTCCTCTCTGGGGTCATCGCGACGCTCTTTACACTTTTGGGATTATGGTTCTCATATACCTACAACCTGACTTCAGGTGCTTCTATTATTATCGTATCTGCGGTTTCTTTGGGTGCTTTTTTACTGCTTCATAAAGGAAAATAAGATGCCCAAAACGGTCACTCTGGCTTTTTTACTGCTTCTGTGTTTAACTGCATGTACACCCCGTGTAGGTGTAGGTATAGGAGGAGTCATAGCTTCATCTGATGGCATCGCTGCTACTGAAGTAGTTGCAGACACGCAAAGCGGTGTCCATAGCAGTGTTTCTATGGGTACAGAGTTAGGGCTTTAAAATTTTATCCACATATCCACACATCAAACAAGACTTTTCTCTTCAACAGCTTCTCTAGACCGATAATAGGATTCAAATGCTTCACTGTCGAGGGCTTCTGAATAATAATATCCCTGTATCATATCACACCCTGCTTCTTTCAGGTACTCTACCTGGTAGGCTTCTTCCACACCTTCTGCTATGATCTTTACACCTATGGCATGAGAGAGATTTATGATCGCGTTAAGCAAATGAACCGGTTTTTTATCCGGTGTGATCTCATCGATGAAGCTTTTATCGATCTTGATCGATGAGATAGGTGTATCTTTCAAATAGCTCAATGATGAATATCCTGTTCCAAAATCATCCAAACGGAAATTAATACCATCATGCTTCATTTTATTTAACACTTCCATAGTAGTCTCTCGATACTCCATCAATGTATATTCTGTGATCTCTAAACTTATTTTTTTGATATCCGTATCATATTTCTTTATGATCTGATTCATGGTATGATAAAAATCTGACGCATGCATATGTTTCACAGAGAGGTTGATGGACATATTCAGGTCAATACCTCTCCTCTGCCACTCTTTTTGCTGTTTACATGCCTGGTTAAATACCCATATTCCCACCTCTTTCACACAGCATCCTTTTTCAATAAAAGGAATAAAAACAGTGGGTAGTATGGTTCCTTTTTCCGGATGTTCCAAACGTATCAAAGCCTCTGCCGAGACTACCTTCCCACTGTTTATATCTATAATAGGCTGATAGTTCAATTCAAATTCATTGTGTTCGAGTGCATGCCTGACCTCTTTTTCAAGTTTGAGTTCGGCTTCAATTTTATTTTGAAGTTCTTTAGAGAAGAACACGACCCTGTTGCGTCCTTCATGTTTTGCCTGATACATCGCTATATCTACATGTCTAAGCAAGGTTGTCACATCCTTACCATCATCTGGATACCTCACTGCACCAATACTCATACCGATGTAGATATGATTTTCCTCTATCAGGAATGGTTCTTTGAACTTTTCAACGATCTGCTGAAGTTTTACAGAGACATCAGCGACATTCATACAATCGATGAGGATCAAGAACTCATCACCACCTAACCTTCCTATATCATCGATAATACGTATATCAGACTGTAATGACTCTGCTATCTCTTTTACAAGTATATCACCTACATGATGACCATAACTGTCATTGACCTTTTTAAAATGATCCAGGTCTATCATTGCTACAACGAAGGAACCTTTATGTCTTTTCGTTTCAATAATCTTTTTTTCCAAGACCTCTTCAATCGCCTTTCTATTGTATACCCCTGTTAACGGATCAAAATAGGCAAGTTCTTCCAACTCTTTGAGATTGTTTTGTAAATTTTCCGAAAGGTTATTGAACTCCAGTATATAAAATTTAGGGATTTTACTGACAATGCCGCGTAAAAAATTATCAATAAGCACCACTGGTTTTATGATCAATCTTTTAATATAAAGCAGATAAAAGATGGCAATCCCGATAAAAAAGAATAATGGATATATGGTCTGCGCTACAACACGCCGTATCACACTGTCTACCATATATTGATTATCGATCTTTACATACATTATATAAGGTATGATCCTATCATCAGCAATCACATTAAGATCTGCACTTATGAACGCTATATCCGAGATATTTTCAGTGGATAATTGACGCAGATAGACAACATTTTCCTGTGAAAAATAACGCTTTTCATAGAGATAATCCGATGTACGTAAAAGCGGGCCATCTTTTTGCACGACATAGATATCCTTGACCATTCGAGATCCGGCTTTTTGTCTATCCAGATAAGCCTTGAGATTCATAGTTTCATGATTATTCACTATCGCTTCTATATCAAGCTTCATATCTGTTACTGAGGCTCGTAAATTATCGATCATAATGGTATGGATATATTTGACCGACTGGCTATAATGTAAAAACATCGTGAGAGCAAAAAAGCCTACAAAAAGTACCGTCAATGCAAGATTTAATTTTTTAAAACTCATGTGACGGTTCCAGTATATTCTTTGTTGTAATATGGTGTGATTCCAGCTGTTTCATAAGCGCTAATGAACGGTCGTCATAGATCCACTGTATAGAATCAAGTGCCTGTAAAAATGCATTTTTATCTTGGTATTTAAAATAGATCTGAACCGTAGAAAAATACTCTTCCGGATCATTTTTTAAATGATGCAAAGCTTTTGCGATCAATTGATTCAGTATGGCCAGTTCTTCATCATAATTTTTCCTTGTGTTAGCATCCGTATAGAGTGCATCCATAACAAAAAGAGAGAGATTTTTTGTCGTATCCAAGACTTGATAGCCACTTTTTTTCAACAGAATATCATAAGGGGTATACGTGATGATAAGCGTTGGTTCATCATGCATTTCAAGCATTGAACTGTCATCTGAGTCTTTGTTGATCAAGCGAAGGGCAGAAGGTTTTATGCCATAAAGTTCTATGAAACTATCAAGGAGTACTTTATTGACACTGTCAATTTCCAAATAGACAGTGATACTTTGTGCTTTTTGAAGTGTTTCTATATCACGGTTTCCCATCACGATATCTCCGCCAAGGGAACGATCCAGGAGTATCGTTGCTTCCAGGTCGGGAGTTTTCTTTCTCATTTGCTTAAATTCATATTGTGTTCCCGTAAAAGCATGAACAAATCCTGACTCATACATTTGCATATTTTCAGAGAGTGAAACAAGATTCACTAACTCGATATTATGCTCTTTCAACCACCCTTTTTGTTGCATATAATATAAGGGAGAATAACCGATCCATAAATTTGTAGATATACGCAGAGGCTGAGAGGTAGACAAAGAACAAGCGATTGTCGTTATGAGAGTTATGATGATAAGACAAAATACGATGAAGCTTTTTATCAAGACTTCCACCCTTCATGTAAACAAAAGTATTGTTAGATAGATAATAAAATATAATATTTTATTGTATCTCTTTTCTCTTTAATTCAGTCAGGATTTTTTCTTGACCAAAAGGTAGGCTACCAATCCCCACAGTATGATCGAACTTCCTATTGCAACTACGCCTGATTCCTCTTCTAGATGCACTAAAGAGGCAGGATTGATCTCAGATGCAGAAAAGACATAGTCCAATCCCAAGCCAAAGACGATACTCCCCACAATGATACTTCCCAGATAGATAGCAAGCGAGCGTGTTCCAAGCATCTTCTTTACTACCCCTATGGTCACCGTATTGGTCGCAG
Organism: Sulfurovum sp.; assembly: GCA_041546475.1. Lineage (GTDB taxonomy): Bacteria > Campylobacterota > Campylobacteria > Campylobacterales > Sulfurovaceae > Sulfurovum. The sequence goes on along the minus strand of JBFEWI010000022.1, from coordinate 7,060 downwards.
GACCTGCAGAGAGGAAGACAAAAGCCGCCCCTGCACTCACACCTGAAAGCATCAACCCCGCAGCGATAGGCAAAGAGGCTGTAGCACAGACATACATCGGCACGGCAATGGCGATCACAATGATATAAGACAACCAAGAGTAATCTATAAGTACTTCACTGATACTTTGGGGAATGGCTACCGTGATCAGTGCTCCCAGGAGCAGACCCCATACAAGCGGCTTGGCAATGTCACCCAGAAGTGTAACAAAAGCGTAACGCAAAGCACCGATAAGCCAAAAACTTTTTTCTTCTGTTGCGCAACACGAAGCACCCGTACTACAGCAGCTTGCCTCTTCTTTTTTTTGCATGGAAAAGGTCGGAGAGAGAGTATTCGGTGCTTTTACAGCCGAAAATGCAGGCTTTTTCTCAACTGTCACCTCTTTATCAAAAAGATTGGACAAGATACCTGATACTATGGCTATAATCATAGAGGTGATCACACGGTAGATGGTAAAGATCCATCCAAATATTCCGTAGGTTGCCAGAATGGAATCCACTCCTGTGATCGGTGTGGATATAAGAAATGAGAGTGTCGATCCCTTGCTTGCACCACTCTTTTTGATACTTGTCGCCAAAGGGATCACCCCACAGGAACATACAGGCAGTGGAATACCGAACAGTGTGGCTTTGATGACGGAGAAGATATTACCTTTTCCCAAATGTTTGGTCACAAGGGTATCGGGTACAAACTCGTGTAAAATACCTGCGAAAAGCAGACCAAAAAGTATGTAGGGAGCCATTGCATTACTCAGTTCTATGAGTGCGGTCCAAAATTCCATTACGTATTCCATGGGTTTCCTTTCAATATGTTACAGTTATATAACGTTATTCCTATAAATCAAAACTGAAAATGCATATATTGATCTATCTGGCATCCACGGCCAGTGAACAAGTAGCAATAACAGTAATACTCTCTTGCAACGTTAAAAATCCTCACCGTCACTAAAAAATGCTTCCTCTTCAGCTTTCTCTTTTGCTGCTTGTATAGCATCGAGTTCCTCTTGGGTCATCATCAGCACTTTCATTTTCTGGACAAAAATTGTTTTGTCAGGAAGTTTAGTAAAATATCCATACACACCATATAGCATCATGACAACCGTAGTGATAAGGATGATCTTCTGTGTTGGCGAAAATCTTTGGATCGGCTCTTTGATATTCATTTCGCATACGCCACCAGGACAATATTGTGGATCTTTTCTCTTGACCCATTCAAAGATCTTGCACCCTAAACAGATAGAGAAAGCCGCTTCAAAAAAGAGTAAGGCCATACAGACCAAACAGACAAGTACTTTGAGCGGATTTGGCTGAAAATCGATCACAAGATAGTAGAACATAGGCCACGCCAACACAAATCCAAGTATCCACGCAAAACGCTTTTGTGCAGCGCCCACATACTCCGGCTTTTGATTTTGGACAAAAAAACGTCCCAGTATCAAACTCGGTGCATATCTCGGTTCTATGATACGAATCGTAAAATCGATCGCAAAAAATGTCACAAAATACTTGGAAAAAACTGCCGTATGGAGCATGACACCATTGGTGAGTCCAAGAAAAGCACCCACAAAGAGTATCGCTGCTGCTGCTCGTGCTTCCCTTTCGTTGAGCACCCTTACGTCATACCCAGGTACTGTCTCACCATAGGCAAAAAGATCTTTTACATTCATTCTATTTTTAATTAACATTTTCCACTACTCTCATTTATTAATACAACGACTTCATCTACACTCAGTAATTTTCCTCTACTTACGACTTTACCATCCATCACATGTCCATCTACAGAACCGTAGATAAACTCTTTGGTGAGTTCATACCACATTTAGCAAAGCTCCTCTTTGATGATAGGCAGGAGTTCTTTTTCAATAAGGTTGAGTGTTGTTTCATACTCTTCTACCGCCTTACCGCTTGGATCTTCAAAGCCTACATGTATCGTCTTCACCGCTTTGGGGAACATCGGGCAGGTTTCATTCGCATGGTCACATACCGTTACAACCAGATCAAATGGCGTATCAAGCACTGTTTCAATTACTTTTGAGTGATATTCATCTCTCCAGTACCCTTTTGACTCCAGAAGTACCTGGGCATTTGGATTGACTTTGCCGCTTGCTTTGACACCAGAACTTTGTGCAAAAACACAATCGCCAAGCTTGGCATTTATCAAAGCTTCTGCCATAATGGAACGGCAACTGTTTCCAGTACACAAGACCAATACATTTTTTTTCATATTTTACATTCTCCTGTTTGCGATGTTTTATTCAAAGCCGGAAGTTCCATATCCAAATACCGGATCTCTTCCAATGCTTCAGTTCGAAAACGGTCCAACGGTTTTCTTATAGAGTAATATGCCCAGGTACCTTTACGCTCTACCCGTAAAAATCCTGCATCTTTCAAAATTTTAAGATGGCGTGATAGACGTGATTGGATCATATTAAAAGATGACTGCATATCACATACACAGGTTTCTCCATATTCATCAAGAAAACGCAGTATCAATACTCTCGTTTCATCATTAAGTGCAGCAACACTTTTTAAAAAAATATCCATTGCTTAACAGCTTCTCTCTGTTGACCACTGTCCGTTTGTACTAAAAGAGGGTTGGCAACATCCAGTCCCCCCAGTAAAGCTATCTCCTCCAAAAATCTCTACTTGTTCCATAGTATGGTAATTTTCCCAGATAATAGCATCTGGATCCTGTACCCAGTACTTGTTGGATTTTGCATAACAACAGACTGCCTCTTTTTGTTTTTCTCCTGCAACACCAGCCGCTTGAAGTCTCTCTTCAAGCTCCTGTACAGCCTCGTCACTGTCAACCTGCAGACCTAAGTGATTTAGGCCTTTTTTATCTCTACCAGAGGATATCGCCATATTTACAGCAGGGTCATCTACCAGCCATTGAGCATAATCCTCTTTTAGTTTTGTTGGCTCCATACCAAAGAGTGCCGTATAGAACTTTATACTTTTATCCAAATCCTCTACCGATATATGTATATGTAATCTTTTCATACTGATCTCCATCTCTTTAAAATTAAGAGAATTGTAGCAGAATATGATCATTAAATCAATATATCTTGATATATTTATTTTATTTTTGCTATAGTACACAAATCAATTCTTAGGGAGTTTATATGTTTCTGGCAATTTCGGTCTTTTTAATAACCTTGATCTTTGTGATCTGGCAGCCAAAAGGTCTGCAGATAGGTACTACTGCGATCATCGGTGCTGTGGCTGCTTTGATTTTTGGTGTCGTAAGCTTCGACGATGTCTTCACAGTCACTGGTATCGTATGGGATGCAACCCTGGCATTCATAGGTATCATCATCCTCTCCATGGTACTCGATCAAATAGGTTTCTTTGAATGGGCAGCACTCAAAATGGCACGACTCAGTAGAGGTAACGGAAATCTACTTTTTGTCTACATCCTTCTATTGGGTGCATTGGTCGCGGCATTCTTTGCCAATGACGGTGCAGCACTCATACTCACCCCTATTCTCTTGGCCAAGATGAAACACTTAAATATGAAACCACTGGCCATTTTTGCTTTTCTGATGGCAGGCGGATTCATAGGCGACAGTGCTTCCAATCCACTGGTGATCTCCAACCTGACAAATATCGTTACAGCCGGATACTTTGGAATAGGCTTCTGGGAATATGCCAAAACGATGTTCCTGCCTAACCTACTCTCTATCCTTGCATCACTTACAGTACTTTGGATCTATTTCAGAAAAGATATCCCTAGACATTTGGATATTGAAAACCTAGCCACACCGGAATCTGTGATCAAAAACCAAACGATGTTCAAACTGAGCTGGTGGTTCCTGGGAATTTTAATGATGGGCTACTTCATAGGTGACTACTTCAACCTGCCTGTCTCACTCTTTGCACTGGGTGGAGCACTGCTCTTTCTTGCGATCGCGACACATTACAGAGCCACCAAACCCATCATGACCATCAAAACTGCACCATGGCAAGTGGTATGGTTCTCTATAGGACTTTATGTGGTCGTGTATGGCCTTAAAAATGCAGGGCTGACCTCTTACCTGGCTGTCATGATCAGCGACTTACAAGAAATGGGGCAGGCAACGGCTGTCATAGGTACAGGTTTTCTAGCAGCAGGGCTCAGTTCCATCATGAACAATATGCCGACTATCATGATCATGGACATCGCCATCGATGAGTCAGGACATCAGGCATTGGCCTATGCAAATATACTAGGCTCTAACCTCGGGCCTAAAATGACCCCTATAGGCTCACTGGCTACCCTGCTTTGGCTGCATGTACTTGCACAAAAAGGTGTAAAGATAGGCTGGGGAGAATATATGAAAGTGGGACTTGTGATCACCCCACCGGTTTTGTTTGTAGCCCTCTTAGGTCTGGTGTGATCGTCAAACGACGATCACCCTCTATGCTATAGCATAAAGCTCTTTTTCTCTACCGATAAGTATATCACCCAAAAAGAAGTACGCTTTTCTCCAGGCTTCAATGATATCATCACTTGCGACAGGACCCAATACATCCTTGATCGCCTGTAACAAAGCAGCACCCACCATAGGATAATGTTCAGGCTTTACCTTCAATTGTACATGTCTTTTTGCCATACTGTCCACCGCACTGCTCAGTAGATGGAGTTTATCGATATTGGCCGCGTAAGCAATGATAGCCCCGGCAAGCTTTTTATTCTGGTCTTCAGATGCTTCGTCAAATAGTGCTCTTATCTCAGGATGATCTGTAAACAAGATTTCATACATCCTTGTGGTAATAGCTTCTCCATACTCTACTAGTAGCGGTGCAGTACCTTTACATATTTCCCTTGTTTTTTTTGAAAGTGGCATTCTCTTTCCTTTATTTTATTTTATTTATTGAGTATATATTATTGTATAACTATTTTGAATATAATATAAACATATAACTGTATAATTATTAATCAATAAAACTCTAAAGGTGAATGGTTGGATCATAAAGAGTGGAAGATGAAATGAGTGATTTTCATTATTTGTAGGTTTATATTCTTATTGCAATCATTACTTAATGATTACAATATATTTTCAAAAAGCTTATCATCCAACTGACCTAGTACGGATGCAAATGATTCATTTTTTATATATTGCATGACTGCAGTATTAAATGTCAGGTTGAATACCCTGCTTCGGTCTTTGAAGTCATAGTTTGACATCTCATTTTGCATGTTGCTGATATGTTCTTTCACTTCATTTTCATTCAACTCATGCATAAAGATAAGGAAATTGTCTTCCAAATATCGAACGATCTCATAATGACACTGCTTCTGATCCAGATAATCGATCATATAATCACTTACCTGTTTCAAGAGTCTATTACCTATATTCATATCATACTCACGAATGATCTTGTCATAATCGGATATCTTGATACTGACCAAAAATCCACTATCATTAAAGGTTTCATTGTGATTGAGCTTCTCTTTAAATACCCATAATCGGTTTTTGCTCTTCGAAATGTCATCTGAAAAGAGTTGTGTACGTAAAGTATCCATGGCAGATCTCAGTACGTTCAGTTCCCTTACATAATCTCTCTGTGTATCAGACCAATGATGCTCCATTTCTTTCAGTGACTGCACATTCTTCATGATCTCTTCATCACCTGTTTCAGCACTGTGGGTACTTTTTTCCTGCTCTAGCTGATCTACCTTTTTCATCTCTTCAGTGAAGATCTCAAGATATGTAGAAGGTAAGACTATCTCATGCTTTAACACTCTATGCATTGTTTTTTCCGTTATTTGAACCAGTTTATTGTTATGCAATGGTATCTCCTCCCGAGCCTAATGCTGCAGTCACATTCTCCCAATGCTCCGGTTTATGTAAATGATATCCTTGCAGATAATCTACACCGATACTTTTTGCCAGTCTCATAATATGCGCATCACTGATATATTCAGCAATGGTCTGGATCCCGAGATCATGGCAGATCTTCACCATGTTCTCCAGGATGATCCTGTATTTTTCATCATCTATTTTTGATACCAGTGAACCATCCAGTTTCACATAATCGATATCAAGATTCGCGATATTGTCAAAATTGGAGAACCCGCTGCCGAAATCATCGATAGCGATAAGTACACCCTGTTTCTTCAATGCAAAGATAAATTCATTGACCTGTTCAATATCTTCGATCTGCTCACTCTCTACGATTTCCACCGTTAAACGCCCCCCTATTTTCATCTTTTTAATTTGACGTATCAAGGTTTGACAAAGTTCAGCGTTATTGATATCCAGATAAGAGAGATTCAAGGTCATAGCCACATCATGTTTATCCATCACGTCAAACACTTTTTTGATCATCTGAGACATCAACTGTGTATATAAACAGTACTCTTTTGATTTTTCCATAAATGCTGCAGGTGATAATAGATGCCCGTCACTGTCCATCAGTCTCATCAAACTTTCAAATTTACAAGGAACACTGTTATCATCCGCATCAAAGATCCCCTGAAAATATGGGGTAACGGTTTCTTGTTTAATATTATTCAGCAGTGTCTCATAGACCTTATTGACGATATGTTCATTCTTACGGATCGAATAACTGTCATAAAAGAGATAGCTCTTGCGTGACTTTTTTGCTTCCTTTAATGCTTTTTCCGCATAGAGCAGACTGACAGAACTGTCTGCTTTCGTCGCACCGAATGTTGCATGGAGATGAATATGACTTTCATCAGAAATAAAGAACTTATGGTTTGCAATCTTTTCTGATAACTGTTTCACGACAAATTCAAGCAGGCGATGATTCAGATCATGTTTTATGAACAGACAAAGTTTATCTGCATAGAGGTGATAGATTTCATAGTCAAAAAGTTCCACACCCTGTTTTCTAAATATGCCTTTAGTCTCCATCTCTTGCAGTGTACCTTCTATCATCGTTTGCATTTCACTGACAATGCGTGTACCGGTACCGTAGCCATAGAGGATATTGATATCATCAAATGCAACAATGTCGATCAGTGAAACGATAGCAATATCATTGTATGACGAGATTATTTTCTGGTGATCCTG
>JBFEWI010000305.1:0-1331 GCA_041546475.1 Sulfurovum sp. | reverse complement strand
TTCTGTCTTTTTTTTGCATAGTTTACCTCACTTAGTATTTCTCTTAAAGATTCTTTATTCGCAGCACTCATATTCTCTGTACTCTGTGCCAACATAAAATTTATCCTGCTGCTGATCATATCAAGATCAATCACAGGAACTGCAATTTCTACAACCTTTGTCTGCTGCTGAACAGCTTCGCTTAATTCGCTTTTCCCTATAAACCCCTTTCCGTGAATTTCTTCTATAACCTGCAGGGCATTCTCTGCAGATTCTTTATCCTGATACAGGAAACGCATTGCTTCGAACTCATCGTATATCGTGTTCATATCTTGACCTTTTGTGCTGCATCAGCGATCACGTCAAGTGTCTTTCTTGCCAACTTTGACTTATCATCAAGTACAGGTCTTTTCGGTGCTTCCAACTTGATCACATCATCGTGATACGGGATATACTTAACCGATCCGATCTTGTGCTGATTGGTAAACAGATCATTAATGACATTTGCTACATCATCGCTGCTTAGTTTTTTGTATTTGCCGCCGAATTCTTCAACCACAAATTTGTTAATAAAATTTCCATCTTTATCTATTGCGATCACAACGTAATCATAATAGCCGCCGATCCCGTTTCCGATCTCTTTTCCCTTGTAGTATGTCTGCAGATAGTTCTGAAGTTGATCAGGTGACTCAAAAGAGAATTCGCCGCTTTTGATCTTTTGTTCGAACTGTATTCTGCGATAGTCAAAGAGTGCATTTTTAGTGATCACCTCTTTTGACATCATAGGTTCGATGTATCTCATTCTGAACACGAAGAAGTCTTTCAACTTCTCATCAGGAATATCTTTGATCATTTCAGATAAAAGTGAAGCCTGAACTATGTTCACTTCCAAAGCCTGTGCTATAAAATCTATCCTTTCCATCTTAGTTCCCTATTCCGAATCTTGACAGGTTCAAGGCAGATGAAGCCACGCTTGTATTGGTATTCTGATTCACCATCTTTTGAAGCCATTCAACCTTTACAGATTGCCATTGCTTTTCCTGCATTACACCCAACACCTCATCAAAAGTGAACCCTGCATCATAACAAGCTTTAAAGCTATTAGAAAGACCTGTAACTGCCTGTTGTGTTTTGATCGCTTTTTTGATCTGTGATCTGTATGAAGAAAGTCTTTTAAACTCATCATCTGAAAAAACACCGATGTCGAACTTATCTTTACTATCCTTACCTAACCTATCCTTACCTAACCTATCCTTACCTACGGGTACAACTTGTATACATTCTGTATCCATTGTGTACGCATTGTTCTCTTTTAGCCCTAACATCGACCTTTCAAAGGTGTATGAAGTTTC
>JBFEWI010000235.1:0-2291 GCA_041546475.1 Sulfurovum sp. | reverse complement strand
CGTGCATAATCGATCCATGTCTTTATCTCATCTTCCAGATAGTCATAGCCATGGATCTGATAGCATAAAATCCGGTTGGGTCCATACAGAATCGTGTCACTCTCTTCAAGCACATCAGTCATCGTAGGGGTACCATCCAGAAGATAGACCTCTATACGTTCGTTCTCTCTCAGTGTTGATGCAAGCTCAAAGGCATTTCTAGCCATTTTAAGCAGTTCGGTTTTGATTTCATCTTTAGTCATTATGTCTCCTTTGTTAGTTTAATTCATGTATGGGATATCCAATATCGCATCACGGTCTTGGGCGTCATACTCATAGGTATCTTGCCGTCTTATCCCCTTGATCTGTCCAGTAAGTGCCATACGCTGTAATGGGTGAAACTGTTTCTCATTGACAAACTGGATCAAGGTATCATGATAGTAATTGATAATGATAGGGTGCCAATTGGTAGATTCCTCTACCAGTTGTTTGGAAAAATCCTTGATCTTTTCCAGTGCCCAATCATCTATCTTAGGCAGTTTACGGACCACATTGCGAACGAACTGTTTTGAAAAATAGGGTTCTCCCATATAGAGCAGTTCAGAGGCTGCAGCTATATCGGCACTGTTCTCACTGTAACTGTAGGCATATCTGAAATGTTCACAGACCCACTGCGTATATTGAGGATAGTGTTTCAATACCCGAATAAGATCGGACAGGTCCTGGTCTATAAGAACTTGAAAAAGTGTGATAGTATTTTTACTGATACGCCTCCAATGAGGTTCATCCTCTTTGAAATCATCTTTTTCAAGAATGGGACGATAGCGTTCTATCTGTGTGATATCATCAACCAGGCGCCCTTTTTTCTCATATGCTTTTTTCATATGCAACGTTTAGACTGCTTTGTCTTTATTATGAAAATCCCATAACCGTTTATAGTTACTGTCAAGTTCTGAGAGCATACCGTCTATCATAATGAGATTGTCAAGTTTGATAAACCGCTCTGTAGGAAAACGTGCATACCACTCTTCCATCTCATCTTTCAAGGCATTGCGTGTGGCTACGGTCGTTGCGATCAGGTTTCTGACCTGATGCATTTCATCAGTAATAATTTCATTCATGACTGCACCCACATTCACAGCTGCCGCTGTTCGTACCGGGATCAAGATAGGTTTGTGCATTGCTGGAGTCCACCTTGGTAAAAGCGTTTTCTATAAGACCTTTGAGGATCTCTGTCAGTCCAATAGGCTCTTTACCTATATAATAGATATCCATACCCTCTTTTTCCATGGTTTTGAACGGTCCATCACCCAAATAGGAATAAACAACGCTCTTCACTCCCCAAGAGTTCAGTAGTTGTGCCGTCTTTATACCATTACCGCATTGTGTATTTTCTTTAAATATGAACTGTTTTTCGGTTAAATCATAAAGCGCAAAACTTGGTGCATTACCAAACAGGTTCGATGATTTGATACCAAAATTATTTGTGTCAACAGGAATTGCTATCATAATTTTTTCTCCTTTTTAGTGATGAGGTTGCAAATTGTGTTCCACCTTTTTGTTTGGAACAAAACTTGTATATAGAAGCTAAAAGAGAATCTGGTCATGAAAGAGTATCTATTAGACTATTACGGTTATTCAAATGAAGAAGGAGATGGTTGTATGGCCGTCTTTGTTGATTTTCCTGAGGTAAAAGGTGTAGGAGACACGTTTGAAGAAGCCAAAATAGATGCCTATGAAGCATTAGAAAACTTTATAAAAACAAAGGAGCATAAGATGATAACACTATTTGAAGAAGGGGTACAGGCTTTTGAAAATAAAGCATACCCGGAAGCTTATACTTATTTTGAAGGAGCAGCAGAGAAACAGAACCCTGATGCCATGTTCAATTTAGCCATTATGCATATGAAAGGTGTTGGCTGTGAACATGATCTTGAGATGGCAAAAAGCTGGTTTGAGAAAGCTGCCACACTTGAAAATACACATGCGATGATGAGCCTTGCACAGTTTTATGAAAAAGGTATGCAGGGTAGTGCAGACAGTGATATTGCGCTGGACTATTATATCCAGGCGGCTGATAGAGGATTTGTGGATGCACAACTCAAAGCGGGTATGTTATTCCGTGAAAAGGGTAAAACCGCTAAAGCTATGCAGTATCTTATCGCTGCGGCCCACAATAATAATGCACAGGCACAAGAGATCATCACCTATGTCAGTAATGCAGGCTTGGATGAGACGACCAATACCATGTTCCGTTCTTTAGATGAGAGCAAACAGCGTAATCTGATAGAAGAGATGATCAAGACAAAGAT
>JBFEWI010000023.1:0-13996 GCA_041546475.1 Sulfurovum sp. | reverse complement strand
GCCGCTCTGTCATAGACGGCATCGATGTTTCCTATCATCTGGGGTGTCAAGGTAAAGAAGTCACCTACGAAGATATCTATATTTTCAGCATGGTAGTGTAAATGCTCACCTTCTTGCATAATGTAAGGCTCTTCTCCCAATGCTTCAAAGAGCTCTTTGACAGCCATTTCACTTAGCTCTACACCTACGATAGAAAATCCTTTGGAGAGCAGCCAGCCAATATCAAGTGTCTTACCGCATAAGGGCACAAAGATACGGCTGGATAGTGGCAGCTCCAGCTCTTTAAAGTGTTTGGTTAAGAGGGGGTTTACTTCATCATTATGAAAGCCTGTGAGACCCTTTTCCCATCTCTCTAACCAGATATGTTTCTCCATTATGCACCAAAGCCTGCAAGCTCTGCTTGCACTTTTTCCATTTTAGTTTGCGCATCTTCCAGTGCTTTTCTGTTTTCAGCGATAACCTGTTCAGGTGCATTGGCCACGAATTTTTCGTTATTTAGCATGCCACTGAGTTTTTGTATCTCTTTTTCCAGCTTCTCTTTTTGTTTGCTCAGCTTACCGATGATCGCACTAAGATCGATCTCTTCAGTCGGGATGTAGACCTCAAGGTTATCAGATACATCTGTGACAGCATTCTCTACTTTTGCCTCTACAAATTCGATCTCTTCCACTTTTGCAAGTTTCTCAATGAATGGTTTTGCTGCAGTCGTATCGATCTCTTTTCCTAATTTCACATAGGCTTTAGCGATTTTAGAGTTACCCATATCGATGATAACTTTCGCTCTTCTGATCGCAGTGATCGCTTCTTCAATGATCGCGAACATCGCTTCTGCCTCTGCATTCTCTTTCACAGCTTTAGGGAAGTTCATGACCATGACCGATTCACCGCTTTCAAGTTGGGTACCTGAAAGTTTGTGGTAGAGATGTTCTGAGATAAACGGCATGAATGGAGAAACCATTTTCAATGTCTCTTTGAAGATCGCACCAAGCTCGACGATACTCTCTTTGTCTGCTTTGGCATATTCGATCCCCCAGTCACAGAACTCATTCCATACAAATCTATATAGAGCAGTTGCTGCTTCGTTGAACTTGTATGTTTCAAGTGTTTCACGTACTTCTTCAACTGCTTTAGCCAAACGGCTTTGCATATATTTACCAAGCGCCGTTTTTACTTCGATATCCTTAAGATCAGCAAATGTATCCACATTCATCTGAAGGAAATTAGATGCATTGTAAAGTTTATTTGTAAAGTTTCTAAACTGCTCCAGGTTCTTTGCACCAAGTTTAATATCTCTACCTTGAACAGCGAGGAAAGCTAAAGTAAATCTGATGATATCCGCACTGTGCTCTTCAACCATATCAAGAGGATCGATCACGTTACCTTTTGATTTACTCATCTTTGCACCATGCTCATCTCTTACAAGTGCATGCATATAGATATCTTTGAATGGAAGCTCGCCCCTGAAGTGCTCACCCATCATCATCATACGCGCAACCCAGAAGAACATGATGTCAAAGCCTGTGATCAGCAGCGAGTTCGGGTAGAAGTCAGCCAGGTCACTGTTGTTGTATGTGCCTTCCATCTTACCGTTGTTACCCCAGCCAAGCGGAGAAAAGGCCCAAAGTGCAGAAGAGAACCATGTATCCAGTACATCAGGGTCCTGGCGGATCTCTGTACTTGCACAGTGAGGACAAGCTTCCGGGTTATCCTGTTTGTCAGCCCACTGGTGATCACATGCATCACAGTAGAATACAGGGATACGATGTCCCCACCAAAGCTGTCTTGAGATACACCAGTCTCTCAGTTCATCCATCCATGCTCTGTATGAGTTAAGCCAGTGAGGAGGGTGGAACTGTGCTTCACCCGCATAGGTCTTTTCGATAGACTTTTTGGCTACTTCACTGCGTACGAACCACTGTTTGGAGATATATGGTTCAACGATGTTCTTACATCTGTAGCAGTGACCGACCTGGTGAACATGATCTTCGATCTTGACGATGTACCCTTCTGCTTCGAGTTTCTCTACGATCGGTTTTCTCGCTTCAAGTCTCTCCATCCCGGCAAACTCACCGCAGTATTCATTGAGGATACCTTTTTCATCAAAGACCGTAATGAATTCCAGGTCATGACGTTTACCGACTTCGTAGTCGTTCTGGTCGTGTGCAGGGGTTACCTTTACGATACCTGTACCAAATTCCATATCAACATGTGAATCAGCAATGATCGTGATCTTTCTGTCAGTCAGAGGAAGTATCACCTCTTTGCCGATGATATCTTTGTATCTCTCATCATCAGGGTGTACCATGATCGCCGTATCCCCAAAGTAGGTCTCTGGTCTGGTTGTAGCTACCGTTACATGTCCGCTGCCATCCGCAAAATGGTAGTTCATATGGTAGAACTTACCGTTCACTTCGTCATGTTCCACTTCGATGTCCGAAAGTGCACCGTCATGGGTACACCAGTTGACCATATAATTGTTCTGTACGATCATTCCTTCATTATAGAGATGGACAAACGCCTCTTTTACGGCTTCTTTAAGACCATCATCCATGGTGAATCGCTCTCTGCTCCAAGCTGGTGAAACCCCAAGTTTTCTCATTTGGTGGACGATCGTACCGCCTGAGTACTCTTTCCACTTCCATACTCTTTTGAGAAATGCTTCCCTGCCAAGTGCTTCTTTGGTCGTTCCCTCTGCTAAGAGTTGTTTCTCTACGACATTCTGTGTAGCGATACCCGCATGATCGGTTCCCGGTTGCCATAGGGTTTTATATCCATCCATACGCTTGTAACGGGTGATAATATCCTGGAGTGTAAATGTAAGTGCATGACCGATGTGCAGACTTCCTGTGACATTTGGAGGAGGCATCATGATCGCAAAATTCTTGCCTTCTTCCTGGATCTCTTTGTTACCGTCTATCTCAAAGTATCCGCGATCTTCCCAGATCTTGTAGTATGTGTCTTCAGTGGCTTTAGGATCGTAGCCTTTTTTCGTCGTTTCGCTCATTTTTTGTCCATCATAAAATAGTATTGCCGCGATTATAGCGTAATGGTGCTTTTTGTTTTATGGGCGTATTTAAAAGAGGGGTGTTTTATTTTTTTTATGCCATCGGAGAATAGTTTGCCATGCTTCCTCGGCATTGTCTACATAGCTAACTATATCCAGGTCATGAGTATCTATGGCGTCCTCTTCCTGTAAAAATTCAAAATCGATCATACGGTTCCAGTACTCTTTACCAAGTAATATGACGGGGATAGGAGGCGTTTTTTTCGTTTGTATGAGTGTCAATACCTCAAAGAGCTCATCCATCGTACCAAACCCGCCGGGAAAGACAACCAGCGCTTTTGCACGTTGCATGAAGTGGAGTTTACGCATCGCAAAGTACCGAAACTGAAAACAGAGTTCGGGAGTAATATACGGGTTGGGGAACTGTTCATGTGAGAGTTCGATATTGAGACCTATGGATTTTGCACCGACATCCGATGCGCCACGGTTCGCTGCTTCCATAATACCCGGGCCGCCGCCTGTCATTAAGGTGACATGCGCGTCTTCAGGGCATTTACCGCTTTGTCCCACCAGTTGGCCGAATTTACGTGCTTCATCATAGTAATGACTCTTTCTTACTCTGCTTTCCGCTTTTTTAAGGGCAATAAGAAGTGCTTCGGATTGAGGTGAACTCTCCAGCTCTTGTTCGATTTTTTTCAATGCCTCTAAAGCCACTTCAAATTCTACAATACGGGCACTGCCAAAGACAACGATCGTATGGTCCACTCCTTGCTTTTGCATCTTGACCTCTGCTTTGAGATAGTCAAGCTGGAGTCTTACGCCTCTGGCTTCATCAGAATAGATAAAATTCTTATCTTCTTCTGCAATTTCATAGGAAGGATCATTTACGATAGCTCTTATCTGTTGTAATGTTTTAGAATAATTATTGGGCTTTTTTTTCATACATGTACCTCTAAGGTTATTATACATATTTTTTTAACTGAATTTCTTTGAATACTTTTAATGGTATAATTTTTTATAATTGTTAATGAAAGGTATAGCATGAAAAATATAGCCATACTCTGTTCCGGCGGTGATGTTTCAGGAATGAATGCTGCATTAAAACGTTTTGTTGAATACAGTATCGGAAAAGGGCTAAGACCCTATTTCGTTGATAATGGTTTTGAAGGCATGATAGATAACAACATCTATGAGGCAGGTTACGATGATGTTGCAGGTATTATTTCCAGGGGAGGTACCAAGATACGCACATCACGTTCAAAACGTTTTATGGAAAAGTCTTACCGTAAACAGGCAATTGATAACCTCAAATCACATAATATAGGATATTTGATCGTTTTGGGTGGTGACGGTTCCTTCAAAGGGATGCAAGCATTAAGTGATGAGAGTGAAGGTATAAGTTTTGCCGGTATTCCAGCTACCATCGACAATGATATTCCCGGGACAGAGTACTGTCTTGGGGTCGATACAGCACTCAATATCATTAAATCGGCCATAGACTCTATCAGGGATACTGCATCCTCATTCAGCCGTGCATTTGTGGTAGAAGCGATGGGAAGAGAGTGTGGATACCTGGCACTTGTCTCAGCACTGACCTCAGGGGCAGAAATGTGCCTGATACCGGAAATTCCCTATGAACTGGACGATTATAAATCATGTTTTCAAAAACAGAGGATAGGGGGAAGAAAGTATTTTATTGCAGTGGTCTCTGAATCTTTGAAGAATTCAGAACAGATCGCGCAGTGGTTTGAAGAAGAGATAGGTATAGAATCCCGTATCACAGTTCTGGGCCATATACAACGCGGCGGGACCCCAACCGTGTATGACCGTCTCATGGCCTTTCATTTTATCACACACGCTATCGATGGTCTGCTTGAAGGAAATAAAAGTTCTGTTATCTGCTATGATAGCGGGGGATTCAACCATAAAAAAATAGAAGACGTTGCGTATAAAAAATACCAGATCAACGCAGAGCTGCTGAAACTTGGAACGGAATTCGGGTGTCATATCTAAAATATTATCTATGGTTCCCCTTGGTATTGCTGGTCAGTGCCTGTACTGGCCCAGAGGGGAAGGTAATAGCTAAGATCCCGGAAGCTTCGGGGATCAGCTACTGCAGCAGTGATGACACACTTGTTGTCGCCAATGATGAAGGAACTTACTACAAGATCAGTCGAAAAGGAGAGATACTTCAAAAAACGATGCTGGGAGATTATGATCTTGAAGGTGTCGTATGTGAAGAGTCACAAATGATCTTTGCACTTGAAGATAAAGGAATGTTGGTTGTTGATACTCAGACAGGTGAAAAGAAGGAAATTCCTTTGGATACCACCTATAAGGGGAAAAAGCTGTCGTTGTTTGGTAAAAGATCAGGAGTAGAAGGTATCGCGAAAGTAGGCAACAGTATCTATCTGGCCAAACAATCCAAGAAGAAAAAGAGATCTTTCATTGCTGTCGTGAGATTGATGCCTTATCCTTCCAGGATCGTTGATGTACTGGAACATCATGTCGCTGATACTGCAGGCCTTACCTATCATGACGGGTATCTTTATATGGTGAGTGACAAAGAGGATCTTTTGATCAAGTATGACCCAGAAAAGAAGAGAATTGTACAAAAAGTTAAACTGGAGAAGGGTGCCTGGGAGGGAATAGCCTTTGATGCGAAAGGCTTTGTCTATCTTGCAGATGATGAAGGACGCATTGTAAAACACAAGAAAAAGAGATTAGGCTTATAACCCAGAGCACATTCATATATAGAGTTTATCCTCTTTTCAGTAGCCATAAATGCTTATATCTTTGATAAAAGAGAATATTGATCAGAGCACCTGTCATGGCAAGTGCTGAGTCTTTGTGCGCATCCCATACATCTCCCTGTGTACCTAAAAAAGCCATACCCAGCTCAGGGTGCAATACAGCCACGGCAAGCCACTCAAGCAGTTCATAAAATGTTGAGATAGCAAGGATCATGGTAAAGCTAAAGAGTAAAGCGGTTTTAACCGTAGTAGTACTTGGAACGATCATCTCAAAGAGTACCCTAAAGAGAAGTAAGCCAAAAAGAAAATGCACCAAGCGGTCAAAATGATTTCTCTCAAAACCAAAAAACTGTGTGATAGTGTTAAAGTGCTCCATCTCTGCATACGTATAGTGCGATCCCAAAGAGTGCAGACTGGCAAATATGAGAAGAAAAATCATACTTACAAGTGTAAAGTGATACTTTCTATCCATCCAGATAATAAAGGGAACACAAATGAATATGAGTACATTTTCAAGAAGCCAATCATCGGGATATTTGGGATTGATCGCCATAATGACCCATATAACCAGATATACTGCATAGATTAACTTGTGTGATTTTGGCATTGATTTCTCCTTACTTCATAATATTATAGCACTAAGAAATATAACCTAAGATAATTTAAATAGTCGACACGACATAGTATAGACAGATGCTGACTAACAATGACTACTTTGCAGTGTATAGAACAGCTTTTTCCATATGATAGGTAATACGGGATATATGATGCGTCACCCGAGTCATCCACCTTGCCGATTCAAGCCTTTTTCTACCTGAAGGTATGGTTATCTCATCGTTAGCCATTTTTTCTGCGATCAGGTTTCTATAGGAGAGCATGGATTTTCCAATGAATTTTTCATTGACTCTGGCAACTTTTTTGGCATCAGTAAACTTTTTTGAGCTTAGAGCATCGATAATCTCATTGTTCACAGTAATCAGCTGTTGATCTTCTGTATGAAAATCCGGGGATTGTTGTACAAGTATGGCTCTGTACTCTTCCTCTTCACAGCGCTCATGAAGCCGCTGTGCATGATCGATCAAATGTATGAGCGAGATCAACTCTTTCCATCTGGCATCTTTTTCCTCCTTTGGATTG
This sequence comes from Sulfurovum sp., assembly GCA_041546475.1. Taxonomy (GTDB): domain Bacteria; phylum Campylobacterota; class Campylobacteria; order Campylobacterales; family Sulfurovaceae; genus Sulfurovum. The sequence continues at coordinate 7,102 of JBFEWI010000023.1, read as the reverse complement.
ATCTCATCAACATAACGGTATGTTTTGTCGAGCGCTGATTTCAATAGAGTCAAGTCAGATTTCTTACCGTAGGTAGTATCTCCGAGTATAAAGTTTATATGTTGCAGCAGAGCGATGAACTCATCTTGTGCTGAGATACGGGCAGCTTCAAGTGCCAAATGCGGCTCTTCAAGAAGTTTTGTGTCCAGTTTCTCGGTAAATATCGGATCTTTTGACGGAATGATCTTTTCCATAAGGTTTGCAAAATGGTGGGTAAAGGGAAGAACGATCAGGACACCAAGTATATTAAATGAAGAATGAAATGTGACAAGGCCTATTTCAGCATTTTGGATCAAAGACCCCGGTGCTAGAGTATCCCACAGATAGGTAAAAGGGGTGATCAGCAAAAGTGCCATGACGGCAGTAAAAAGATTATAGATAAGGTGGGAGAAACCTGTTCTTCGGACATTCGCAGAGCCACCGACAGAGGCCATTAAAGCAGTGACAGTGGTACCGACATCCATACCGATAACCAGTGCAGCCGCCTGTTCAAAATTAATCGCATTGGCATAAAGTGCTGTCAGTGTAGCTGCAACTCCTGCACTGGAAGACTGTGTGATGAGCGTCGCTAGTATCCCCAATCCGACCAGCTTCAATATGCCTGTCCATGAACTTGAGGGTAGCTGTTCAGGGGTGATGATACCCTCAAAACCGCTCATACTATCCTGCATAACGGAGATTCCTACAAAGATCAGACCAAAACCGGCTGATGTATACCCGAATGAGGCAATTTTATCTTTAAAAAAAAGTTTCAAAAGCACACCCATAAGTATGACAGGGAGTACGACCGTTCCAAGTTGGAGTTTAAACCCTAAGAGAGCAACCATCCAGCCTGTAATTGTTGTGCCTATGTTCGCACCGAATATAATACCCAGTGTCTCAGAGAAACTCATTAATCCTGCCGCTACAAACCCGACAGCAGCAACAGTTGTGGCACTTGAAGATTGGAGCAGTGCCGTGCTGATCGCACCTGTTGCTGCACCTGAATAGGGGCTTTTGGTAAAACGCATTATTGCATTTCTTATCGTATCCCCCGCTAAAGAGCGTAGTCCTTCTGTCATAACGATCATACCGAGAAGAAAAAGCCCTAGTCCTCCGGAAGCTTTGAGTATCGTTAGTATAGATAGACTTTCCATTGCTGCTTTTTCCTTATTATATGCTCAATGTATCGCAAATTTGATCATCTAAAAAACCTGTTAAAGAGATAAAATAGAAGTGATAATATGATACTGATCAAGATAGACGTGGTGATCGGGAAATAAAAAGAGAAGTTTTCTTTTTTGTAGGAGATATCACCGGGTAGTTTGCCAAGATTGAAAGGAAGTCTGTCACTAAAGAGTAAAATAGTGCCTACTATAATGATCACAATACCCATAAAGATAAGACTCTTCCCAATCTCTGTCATGATAGTTCTGCTCCTTACTTTATGATATTATAGGATAAATCTTTTTTAAAGGCAAAAGTATGGATAGGATCATGATCAAAACTGGTGATATAACAAAAGAAAATGTCTGTGCGATCGTCAATGCAGCGAACAGTTCTCTCCTGGGCGGAGGCGGTGTAGATGGTGCGATCCACAGGGCAGGGGGGCCTGAAATCCTGGAAGCATGCAAAAAGATACGCCATGAGAGATATCCTGACGGTTTGCCTACGGGAGAATCTGTAGTAACCGGTGCGGGTAATTTACCATCAAGGTATGTCATTCATACGGTAGGACCGATCTATCACCAATGTGCTGAGCACTGTGCAGAACTTTTGGCTTCTTGTTATAGAGAGTCACTTAAACTGGCTGATAGTCTAGGGTGCAAAGATATAGCCTTTCCAGCTATCTCTACAGGAGTATACGGCTATCCTAAAGATCAAGCGGCCATTGTAGCCTATAAAGAGGTGATGCATTTTTTAGAGCGGAAAGAGGGCATGAAAGTACATTTTGTTTTTCATAATGATAAAGATAGAGAATTATTTATAAAAACGATAGAAGCACATTGAAAGTATTGAGTAAAGTATAGTTTTGTTAAGATAATAATAAGTAATGAGAAAAAGGAGAGCGAATGTATCTTTTTACTTCAGAGTCTGTTTCTGCAGGCCATCCTGACAAATGTGCGGATATCATTGCAGACAGTATCGTAGATACGCTGCTGCAACGTGACCCAGATGCTAAAGTAGCTACGGAAGTGTTTATCAGCGGAAAGCACATCATCATAGGTGGTGAGGTAAGAACCAAAATCCCTGTAGATACCGCTTTTTATGAAGAGATCGCCATCAAAGCGCTCAAAAAGATAGGATATCCTGAAGCGGGGTTTGAGAGAGGTGAAACCTTTTTCCCTGACGAGGCAGAGGTACATGTCTATGTCAGTGCCCAATCAGCCGATATCACGATGGGGGTGGAAAAGGAAGATCATGAGATAGGCGCTGGAGATCAGGGAATGATGTTCGGGTATGCCAGCACTGAAAGAGAGGATTATATGCCCAGTGCCTTTTCTTATGCCAGAGAGATAAGAGATGTACTCTATGCCTATGCACTGGTACATCCTGAGACATTCGGTGTAGACATGAAAACCGAAGTGGTCATGGATTATGAAACCAAAGAGAATTTTGATCATTGCCGGCCTCAGCGCATTGCAAAGATCATCGTGGCTATTGCGCATAACAAAGATGTAGCTCAGGAAGAAGTAAAGCATTTGGTGAAAAAGATCATCATAGAGAATGTAAAGTTTGAATCAGGACATTTTAATGAGGACACTATAGAATTTTATATCAACAATACGGGCAGGTTTGTACAGCATTCACCTATCGCAGATTCAGGTTTGACAGGCAGAAAAGTGGTCTGTGATACCTATGGCGGATATGCGCCTATCGGTGGCGGGTCACAAAGTTCCAAAGATTACACGAAAGTAGATCGTACAGCACTCTATGCGGCAAGATGGCTGGCCAAACATATTGTTGCTGCGGGGCTTGCGAAGAAGGCACTGGTACAGCTTTCTTATGTGATAGCTGAGACCAGGCCTTCTTCGGTCACTGTAGATACCCAGCATACGGGACTAACAAAGATGAAAGATGAAGAGCTTTCTCAGCTCATCTGCGACAAATTCCCGCTTACTCCTAGATGGATCACCCAGAAATTCGGTCTGGATCGTCCTAGTAAAGAGCGTTTTTTATACGCAGATATCGCAGCAAAAGGCCAGATCGGGTATGCAGAGTATCCATGGGACGTATTGGATGAACTGGATTGGTTTAAATACTTAAAAGTGTAGCATGCTTTTAAATGCTGCAAGAGGGATTGATCTTATATTGGCCAAGGTCATTGCCTTTGATATCCATAACATGCACTGCACATGCCAGGCAGGGATCAAAGGAGTGCACTACCCGCAATACTTCCAAAGGATTGGAGGGATCGGCAAGTGTGATACCGATAAGTGACTCTTCATAAGGACCGCGGATACCTGATGCATCTTTGGGCGAAGCGTTCCATGTGGTTGGAACAACGGCCTGATAATTGGATATCTTGGCATCTTCTATCGAGACAAAATGTGACAGTACACCGCGAGGGACTTCAAATATCCCACATCCTTTGGCCTCTAAAGAAAGTTCTTCGAAGACATACTTGGTCCAGGTCTCTTCATCATAGTATTTGATATTTTCGATAAGCTCGCTGCAAAAATCAAAGATATGGTCACAACAGACCTGAGACTCTACAGCGCGCGCCGCATTGCGTCCTAATGTTGTAGAAAAATCCACAAGCTCGAGACCTGTTGCATCCATAAATTTCTGCATGTAAGGTTTTATAGTCTTAGATGATTTGCTATAGCCTATGATCATACGTGCAACAGGTCCGACTTCCATCGGTCTGCCTTTATAGCGAGGCGCCTTGACCCAGCTGTATTTACCTTCAGTCTTTAGGCTTCCATCATCATTCAGGTCTGTATAAAAAGGCGTAGTCTCTCCATCATAGGGAGATAGAGGTGCGTCTTGTTCGTACCAAGAGCGTGAGGCTTCTTCTGTGATGTATGCTTCATCGAAATTCTCTATGTTCTCAAAATCATGAGAATAGATCACGCCTCCTTCAAAAAGCTGTTCTGACTTGCCAAAACGGTAGCCACCGACCGCCATGAAATTGCCGCTTCCCCGTCCAAAACCAGATTTGATCTCATTTTTATAAGCCTTTACTGCCATTTTCATGTCAGGGATATAAGCGCGCTCGATAAAGTCACGAGTATCTTTCAGGATAAACATAAAGTCATTCAGGCGTTGAGGGTTAAGCATATCTGCCACGCTTGTCACTCCGCCGACTACAAGATTTTGAGGATGCGGTGTCTTGCCCGCAAAGATTGCTATAGCCTTGCTCATCTCACGCTGGATGTTCAAGGCATCGAGATAATGGCTCATATGTAGAAGGTTCTCTTCAGGTGTGAACTTATAGGCTGAGTGACCCCAGTAACCGTTGGCAAAAAGACCAAGCCGTCCTGCTTTGACAAATGAATCCAATTTTTCTTGCACATGTTTCAAATGTTCAGTTGAACTTAGATAAGGGTGTTCATGATATTCTTTTGCGACTTGTGATGCTTTTTCAGGGTCAGCTTCAAGTGCTGAGACCACATCAACATAATCAAGAGAGTGTAGATGGTAATAATGAACAATATGATCTTGAACAAAAAGCGCCAGTGTCACCAAATCTCTAATGATCTCTGCATTTTTCGGCAAGGCGATATTATAAGCATGTTCTACCGCACTGATGGAAGCACGGTAATGCACATTGGTGCAGACCCCGCAAATACGTTGAGCGATCAGTCCGACATCGCGTGGATCACGTCCTTTCAAGATCATCTCTATACCACGGAACAACTGTCCCGAAGCCCACGCTTCAGTGACCACATTGTTCTCATCGACTTCGACTTCGATACGTAAATGCCCTTCGATCCTTGTGATTGGATCTATTACAATTTTACGATTTGCCATGATTATTCCCTGTTTCTTCTAAGAGTTTTTTCGTCTCATCGTCCACTTCTCTGTGGTTTGCCAAATGGTCAAATGCGATCTTTCCAAGTCCACAGCCGAAACAGCCATGTCCTGCCTGCACCGGCCAGCTTGTTCCTTCATTGAATTTTACCAAAGAACAGTTCAGGTGGGCATAAGGACCCTTGCATCCCATCTTGAAGAGACACCAGCCTTTTTTTGCTCCTTCATCTCCCCACTCTTCAACAAACTCACCCAGTTCGTAATGCCCGCGTCTTTCACAATTGTCATGGATCCTGAAACCATAGGCCCATTCAGGACGGTTTTTCTCGTCAAGCTTTGGAAGTTCACCGAACATGATGTAGTGCAGCAAAGTGCCTACAATATTGATCGGGTTGACCGGACAGCCCGGAAGATTGATGATATCATCCCTTCCCAAGGCTTCTGAGACACCTACCGCACCGGTTGGGTTGGGCTTTGCCGCTACAACACCACCGTCAAAAGCACATGAACCTACAGCAAGTACGGCTGCAGCATTTTGTGCAACACGTTTGAGCAAGTCATGTCCTGTCTCACCCTTTGGTCCGATCCTCAGAAACTTTCCTTCCATCCCCAAAGGAACAGCACCCTCTACCATCAGGATATATCTGCCTGCATCATTTTCAATAATACTCTGAAGTACCGATTCTGACTGATCTCCTGATGCCGTCATAAGAAGTTCATGATAGTCCAAAGAGATATATTTCAAAATAAGGTCATCTACCTTGGGGTGAGCGGACTTAATAAATCCTTCCGAGTTTCCCGAACAGTCGGCCAGTTCCAGCCAAATGATCGGTATCTTGTTCAACTGTTCAAGTCCCTGGCTGACCAGATCTTCATATTCCGGTCCCAGACGCATATTTGCAGTGATCATGGAGACCCAGCTGTTGTACTCCTTTTTCAAATCAAAGGCTTTGATCGCCTCTTGGAGATTCTCACCTTCTATCTGGTTCTTTGGATGCAAGGCATTATATTTGTCAATGCGCCGCTGGACTCTTTCTAGTTCTTCTGCCTTTTCCTTTTCTTCACGTTCTGCCTTGATACGTCGTGCCTCTTCGGGATCGACCGGAGTATCTATGATCAACTGTTCTACGTCATTCTTGCAGCGTCCGCAGATCCGTCCGGCTTCACTAAAGGGCTTAAGTTCTGCAAAACTCTCAACACAGTGGGTCTTGATGATATCGACAAGATCATTTTTATAGCCGCTGGCACAGCTGCAGATAAGTCTACCACGTTCACTGATAAGACGATTGGAATAAAAAGAAGAGGTATCGATCTTTTTGTCCTCTTCCATCATTTTTTTCAACGCTATCACATCAACATTTGTATTGATACCAATAAAACGGACCAGCCTATCATTATTCATAATATACTGATCGATACGTTTTTCCTCTTTTGAAGAAATCACAATATCTTCATTGGCTTTATCTTTAGGATCGTAAAGTGTCGAGGTAACGTCTGCAAGCAGAAAAGAACCAACTTTGAGTCCGTCAACCGTCACAAACTCTTTAAAACCCTCACCTTCGATCTCTAAGATCGAAGATATAGCGGCATCTGCCTGAAGGGTACACTCTCTGACCCTTCCGGCGATATAACCATCGGGCATCTGTGCGACTTCGCCAACGGCATATATATATGGGTCTGAGGTACGCATATGCTCATCCACAAGGATGCCTTTATCTATATCAAGGGTCCCCTTAGCACACTCAGTACTCGGCGAGATACCCACTCCAAAAATAACAAAAGGATTATCTATAGTGTGTGACTTCATGATGATCTGTGTGATCTCATCACCTTCGATCTTCTTATCGAGGATCTCCTCTTCCAGCAATATCTGAACACGGGAGTCACTCTCTTCATAAATACTCTTCATCATCTCTACGGCAACAGGGCTGAGTGCTTTATCATAAAGATGCATACCTCGTGAGACAAGATAGATCTTCTCAGGCCCATCCAATCCGCAAAGCGTGTCTAGAAGTTCCAGCCCAATAGGACCAACTCCCATCATGACAACATTTTTGCCCTTGCTGCATTCAGCTATACATTCACTGTCAGCAGCACTTCTAAAGGT
>JBFEWI010000133.1:0-5131 GCA_041546475.1 Sulfurovum sp. | reverse complement strand
TCTTGCTTCCAGGACATCCGGTTTTACAATATTTTTAATATTGTCCATTTTAATCGTAAGTGATTTGAGTAATTCGCTGTATTCGTATGCATCCATAGTAAAAACCTAGTGTAATTTTGATATGATTTTATCAAAATATAGTGAAATATGAGGTTAGAGATGGTTATCGTTCGGACAATAGAAGCTTTAGAGGAAGTAAAAAAAGCATTATCGGGTTCTATAGGTTTTGTTCCTACCATGGGCGCACTGCACAAAGGACATCTTTCACTTATACAGCAGGCTAAAAGAGAGAATGATCATCTCATCGTTTCCATTTTCGTCAACCCTACACAGTTTTTGGAAGGTGAAGATCTGGATGCGTATCCCCGGAAAGAGGAAGCCGACATAAAAATATGCAAACTCGCAGGCGTGGATATACTCTTTATGCCGACGATCGATGCAATGTATGAAAAAGATGAACTGCATATAGGTGCTCCTGCGATCCGTGGGTACATTTTAGAAGGTGAAAAGCGTCCGGGTCATTTTGACGGTATGCTCCAAGTGGTCATGAAGCTGCTTAATCTCAGCGGTGCAACGAATGCCTACTTTGGCAAGAAAGATGCACAGCAGTTAGCCCTGATCACACAGATGGCCAAAAATTATTTTATGAATGTCAATATCATACCTTGTGATATTGTAAGAGATGAGAACGGATTGGCTCTTAGCAGCCGTAATGTCTACCTGCAGGGGGAAGAAAAAACGCGTGCACTCTCTCTTGCCCGGTCGCTCAAACGTGCAACCAAAATGGTCATGGCAGGGGAACTCAATGTCGAAGTGATCAAAAAAGAGATGCTGATCGTACTCGAAGAGACGGATCAGGTCGAGTATGTGGCGATCGTCGATAGAGCATTCAATGAAATTGACACTGTGGAGATAGGAAATACGATCATTCTCGTTGCAGCATGGGTGGGTAAACCCAGATTGATCGATAATTTATGGATCTAAGTATAGACCTTTAGAATAGATCGTCAAAAAGTTCTTTAGTTGATTTCTTTTTCGCAGGTTTGGTAGTGACCGGTTGAGGCTCAGCCTTTGGTTCGAGCTTGAAAAGTTCTTTTACGGAAGATTGGGGTTTGGCCTCCGATGCTGCATGACCTTTTTTCTCATCTTCTTGTTGCGGTACCAAAGGTTCCTGTATCTCCATAGGCGGTATTTTTGGCTCGACTTTGATCTCCGGGCTGATCACTTCCAACCCGCCTTCAGGTTTCAGGTAATCCAGTTCTACAAGTATGTCGAGTGTTCTTCTAAAGGTAGGTACTGCAGACTGTGATGCAAAGTATTTATAGGGTTTTTTGGCACGTATCACCAATACACCGATCGTATATTTATGCCCCTCTTTGTCATTGGCAAAACCGTAAAAGCTGCTGTGATACTCTCTGACATAGCGACCGTGCTTGGCGATGTGCGCTGTCCCTGTTTTCCCGCCTACTTCCAAGCCCGGATAGCCTGCTTTTACGCCGGTACCGCGTTTGACCACTTCTAAAAGGATATCATGGACTTGACCGGCAGCTTTTTTACTAATGGCTTGCATATTACCCACGCTAGGAGGGAGGGTATAGTGGTTGCCCTGTGCATCTTGCAGATAATCGACTAAATGGGGTGTCATCGCTAGCCCATCATTGTTGAAAGCAGAGTAGGCTTTCAGGAGTTGGGTGAACGTCACCATCATACCATAGCCAAATGAAGAGTTGGCTCTGTGCATTTTATGATCAAGCAGTCTGAGAGATTTGAGAGACCCCGGCAGATCCCTTGAGAGGTCTATCCCTGTCTTTTGGGCAATACCGAACTTGAGCAGTCCTTCTCTGAACTCTTTTCCCGTAAGCAGCCAAGAGATCTGAGAAGTACCGATGTTGGAAGAGTGTACCACGATATCTGTCACGGAGAGAGACTCAAAGTAATCATCATCACTTACATGCTGTCCACCTGTAATGTCAAATCTTTTATAGCCTGTCTTGAACCATGTGTCAGGGGTGACCCTCTTTTTATCCAGTGCCATCGCGATCGTGATAGGCTTCATCACTGAACCTGCTTCATAGGGGTACTCTGTAAATTTCGGTACCAATGAAGGGATATCTTTTTGCATGATATGTGCGGGATCGTAGCGCTCAGAACTTGCCATGCTCAGTACTTTACCTGTCTTGCTCTCCATGATGCCGACCAGGATCTCATCGGCATCAATGTTGAGTTTCATTTGGTCTATCATCAGTTCAACACGTCTTTGCAGAGCAAGAGGAATATTGAGATGAAGGTCCAGCCCGTCCACACGCTGCATTTTGATACTGTTCTTGTCATGGATGACAGCGCCAACGACATCACGTTTACCTTGGAGATATCCATTTTTCTTAGAAGTAATATGTTTTTCATAGGCACGTTCAAGACCTTTTTTCCCCGAAGGACGTGTGTAGCGTCCATCATATTCATCCCCTACATAGCCTAATATCGGGCTTAAAACATCACCAAGAGGAAAACGTCTGCTTTCACCGTTCTCTATGATATCCAGACCATAGAGCACCTCTATGCCATTACGGATCTTGATAGACTGAAAGACATCCAGTTTTCGTAATTTATATGCAAGGGATTTAAGCTGCATCGCTGAACGTGCATTAATGGTCTTAGAGAGGATAATATTGCCTTTGATCTCTTTGCCTTTACGGTTTTTAAATTTTTCATGGATCTCTTTTTCCGGGATACCGCTGTAGATACTGAAAAGTTTGACAAACAGTGCTTTTTTGTCAGGGTCTATACTCGCCCCGCGTACCACGGCCTGATAGGTTTTTTCCGAACTGCTGAGGGTATAACCGTCTTCAGAGATGATGGAACCGCGGAGTGAACGGTCATAAAGGGTAGTCGTATGGCTGGGGATACTTCTGTCCGAAGAGATGGTCTTCAGTACGGAAAACAGGAACATACCCATAGCAAGCAATAAGAGTAAAAAAAGAAAAGAGATTTTATGCTTTCTTTGATGGATCGCTTTGTTTTGTATGTCTTTATTCATATTTCCCTCGTATAGAGTGTAATTTTATCAAAGTTATCTGTTAAATCTGATAAAATACTCATGAATAAAAGAAAGAGAATATGATATGGTAGACAAACCCCTTTTAGCAGGCGTCATGACACTTTTGACACTTTCATTAGTGATGAGCTATTCCCTTTCTACCTATACTGTACTGCATTTTGATTATGCTGATTTTCACTTTTTTATACGGCAGTGTATCGCAGTTTTTATGGGGTTGGGAACGATGGTTCTGTTAAGCAGAATGGACCCGGACAAATGGTTCTCACGCATAGGATTGTCGCTCTTCCTTCTCTTTTTTATTTTAATGATAGCCATGCAGTTCTTACCTGCTTCTCTTGTAACAGCAGTAGGAGGGGCAAAACGGTGGATACATGTAGGGCCTATGTCCATTGCACCTGTTGAATTCTTTAAAGTAGGGTTCGTCTTCTTTTTGGCCTGGAGCTTTTCCCGTAAATTGCTAAACAAAACGAAAATGCAGTTTTGGGAGGAAGTGCGTACTTTCACTCCGTATCTTTTTGTGTTCATGGTGGCCGTTGTGATCATCGCCGTATTTCAAAAAGATCTGGGCCAAGTAGTGGTGTTGGGAGCGACACTCATGGTCTTGTTCTTGTTTATCGGGAGCTCCTGGAAGTTCTTTTTAACACTTCTCTCAGGTGGTTTGATGGCCTTTGTAGCACTCATTTTCCTGGCACCTCACCGTATGGCACGGATCAAAAGCTGGTGGGGAACGGTACAGGACAGTATACTCTCTCTTTTCCCTTTTGAATCGGTGCAAACCCTTCGTATAGAAGCAGGAAAAGAACCCTATCAGATATCCAATTCGCTCAATGCCATTTATAACGGCGGTTTCTGGGGACAGGGTCTGGGCAATGGTCAGTTTAAACTGGGGTATCTCAGTGAAGTGCATACAGACTTTATCTTGGCAGGTATCACGGAAGAGTTAGGATTTTTAGGCCTTTTTTTGGTGACAGTGACGATCATGTTCATCGTATTTCGTATTTTCAAGATCGCTTCGAAAGTGAAAAATCCTATGTATTATCTTTTCTCTATAGGGGTAGGGTTGCTGATCTCATTGGCATTTATCCTTAACTCTTACGGTATTTCCGGGATCACACCCATTAAAGGGATCGCGGTACCGTTCTTGAGTTATGGCGGATCTCATATATGGGCTTCGTGTATCGCTATAGGTATGGTTTTGATGGTATCTAAAAAGGTACCAAGAGATGCTAAAGGGAGAATGCGATGAGTATTGTAATGACAGGCGGTGGTACAGGCGGGCATTTGGCCATCATCAAGGCGGTGAAGGAGCACCTTAAAGAGGAAGAACTGATCTATATCGGTTCAACCAAAGGACAGGACAAACAGTGGTTCGAAGAGGATGATGACTTTGCATACAGATACTTTTTTGACACACGAGGCGTGGTAAACCAGGGTGTTTTAGGTAAGATAAAATCCCTCTTTATGCTCTTCAAAGCAACGATGCAAGCTATCAGACTTTTAAGAAAACATCAGGCAAAAGTGGTCTTTTCCGTGGGCGGTTTTTCTGCTGCAGCTACTGCGTTTGCAGCAAAGGTCCTGCGTATACCATTGGTCATCCATGAGCAGAATGCTGCGCTCGGTTCACTCAACAAACTGCTCAAACCTCATGCTGCAGCATTCATCTCTTCGTATCTTGAAGAGAGTCCTATCAAAGCATACCCTATCAAGCAGCTATTTTTCGATAATGCCCGCATACGGGACAAGGTCGGGACGATCATTTTTCTTGGCGGGTCCCAAGGGGCAAAAGCGATCAACACACTGGCTTTAGAGATCGCTCCCCAACTCAAAGAGAGAGGTATCAGGATCATCCATCAAGCGGGACAAAAGAACATCGATGAGGTACAAAAGGCCTATGAGGATCTGGGTATAGAAGCAGAAGTGTTCGGTTTTACAACAAAACTGGCAGAGTATATGAAGGAAGCAGATCTTGCCATAGCACGCTCGGGGGCATCCACGCTCTGGGAGCTTTCTGCTACAGCCCTGCCTGCACTCTACATCCCTTATCCGCATGCTGCCAGTGACCACCAGTTCCACAAT
>JBFEWI010000163.1:0-3925 GCA_041546475.1 Sulfurovum sp. | reverse complement strand
GTTCGATCACCTTACACCCAAGATATTTTTCAATAAATTTGATCTGCTGTGTCACAGCCGGTTGTGAGATTCCTAACTTAGCAGAAGCCTTAGAAAAACTTCTTTCACGTGCTACAGTTAAAAACGTTTCTAGTTTTACAAAATCTTTTAACATTCAATTAAGTCCTTCATTCTAAATTAATTCTTAAATATATAAATTAAAAAAATCATTATATCTTATTATACTTAATATAACATAAGTTATTCTTATTAGAATAATTTTATTTTGTATTAATACTCGGAATAACTCCTTTATGGCACTTCTAATCAATTAAAAGGTATAATTAATACTATATAGGAGCACAATCATTTTCATGGAAACAATTTTAAATGCATTAAACCCATCACAACGTGAAGCCGTTGAGCATATTGACGGACCGATGCTCATCCTTGCAGGAGCAGGCAGTGGGAAGACCAAGACACTGACGACCAGACTCGCTTACCTTGTGGGTGAAGTAGGGATAGATCCTGCAAACACTTTAACACTCACTTTTACCAATAAAGCTGCTGCAGAAATGCGTGAACGTGCCCTTAAACTAATGCCGGAAAAAGTCTCTTACCCTCCACTTTTATGTACCTTTCACAAATTCGGTCTGCTCTTTTTAAAATTCCATATCGAAAAACTGGGCAGAAGCAATGCCTTTGTGATCATAGACAGTGACGATAAAAAACGGCTTTTGCGTTCCATAGCCAAAGAGCTGAAGGTAGATCTCAATATCTCATTTATCGCTTCTGAGATCTCAAAATATAAAAATTCGCTTCTTTCACCTGAAGTGGTCCTGGAAAAAGCTGAGCTGCCTGACTACAAAAAGATAGCCAATATTTACGTCAAATATCAAGAGAATATCGAAGAGAACAATCTCGTGGACTTTGATGATCTTCTCATGCTCACCTATAAGATACTCAGTGAGCAAGATGCGCTCAGAAAAGAGACCAGCCAGCGATACCAGTACATCATGGTAGATGAGTACCAGGATACCAATGAACTGCAGTTCCAACTGCTTGAACTGCTCTCTTCTGAGCATAACAACCTCTGTGTAGTGGGGGATGATGATCAGAGTATTTACGGATGGAGAGGTGCGAACATCCGTAATATCCTGGAGTTCGCAAATAACTTTGAGACGTGCAAAACGGTCAAACTTGAAACCAATTACCGTTCAACAGACCCCATACTCACCGCTGCCAATACCCTTATAGAGCACAATTCGACACGTTTGGGTAAAAAACTCACTTCACATAAAGGGGCCGGACAAGAGGTCAAACTCCTTCACTCTCTGGATGAATCCATGGAAGCCAAAGCCATCGCACACGAGGTACAGAAGCTCCTGGATGAGGGTGTAGATCCCAACGAAATAGCCGTACTCTACCGTATCAATGCGCTCTCCCGTTCACTCGAAGAGGGTTTCACAAAAGCAGGACTGGGTTTCAAGCTCATCGGAGGCATGCGCTTTTATGAACGTGCAGAGATCAAAGACCTCATCTCCTACTTAAGAGTACTTTCCAATCCGCATGATGATTTTTCTCTCATACGTATTATCAACAAACCTAAAAGAGGTATCGGTAAAGCATCCATCGAAAAATTACAGAAAGCTGCTTTTGATGCCAAAATGTCACTCTTTGAATATATCAAAAAGTCGGTACAGGGAGATCTCCCTACGGTCGTCAGTAAAAAGATCAACACCGCTTTGGAGAAACTTATCGAAGATATCACACTCTTGCAGGAAGCTTTGGAAAATGAACTGGGTAACTTCATTACACTCTTTGAAGAACGTATCAAGCTCAAAGAGCATTATGCCGGTATGGTAGACGGTTTCGACCGCATCTTGAACATCGATGAGTTTTACGGATACTTCAGAGACGCCGTGATGAAAAACCCTGACCTTACTCTGGATGAGTTCCTCAACGACATTTCACTGCAAAGTGACCAGGACCAGGTTGAAGAAGATACCATTACCATTATGAGTATCCATGCGGCCAAAGGACTAGAGTTTGAGCATCTTTTTGTCATAGGGCTGGAAGAGGAGTTCTTCCCACTGCTGGGTGAAGGTTCCAACATGGAAGAGGAGCGCCGTCTGGGGTATGTAGCGATCACCAGGGCCAAGTCGGATCTCACACTCTGTTATGTCGACAGCCGTTTTTACAAAGGCCGGCGTAAAATGATAGACAAGAGCCGCTTCCTGGGTGAAGCGGGACTCATTCAGGATACAAGCCTGAAGATCACCAAAAGTTCTGCCTTCAAAAAGGGTGACCTGGTCAAACATAAGATCTTTGGTATCGGACGTGTGCAGGCTGCCAACAAATCGGGTAAAGAGTACAAACTTCTTATCAACTTTGGTGGGAACAAGAAAGAAATTTTAAGTTCATTTGTTCAATCGATATAAAGTGTTTGATTCTATTATGCAACTAAGACTTACTACTATTCTAAATTTTTCTATCTACTTTTTTACAAAAGTAGGCAAAAATCGTCACGGCTCTCGAATCGCTTCGCTTTCAAGGGCGTTCGCCGTGACATTATTTAATGAGAAGTTGGCATGAACCGGCTTTTTGTTGTCAATAAGCCTATCTTTCGTTCTTCCAATGGATATATGGGGTATGTCAAACGCAAATACGGCACTAAGAAAGTGGGGTTTTCGGGTACCCTTGACCCCTTTGCGACAGGATGTCTCATCGTTGCGACAGGACAATACACCAAACTCTTCCAATACCTCAATAAAACACCTAAAAGCTACAGAGCTACCCTGTGGTTAGGGGCGAACTCTCCAAGCCTTGATATAGAGAAGATAGACAGCATTAAAGAGCTAGCTCCCTTCACACAACAACAGATAGAAGAGGTTTTGCTCTCTCTCAAAGGCGAATTGACCTATTACCCGCCCAAATTCTGTGCCAAGAAGATCAACGGGAAACGCGCCTATGAACTTGCGCGTGAGGGTGAAGAGGTGGCCTTAAAGACCATTACCTCGACGATATATGACATCAAACTGATTAACTACAACCATCCTTTCGTACATTTTGAAGCTATGGTAAGTGAAGGGACCTACATCCGCAGTCTTGGTGCCCTTATTGCAGACAAGCTGGGTGTGGACGGTACACTCTCTAGCCTGCACCGTATCCATGAAGGGGCATTCTACTTTGATAATGAAAAAGCGCTGGACCCGTTCACGCATTTGGCCATTCCATCCAATGTCTATACGGGCGAAGAGGCTTACCTGGAACTGGGGAAAAAACTCTCTGTAGAGTATTTTGAGACCAAAGAGGACGGCGTCTATCTCATCGAGACTTCACACTTTTTCTCTATTATTGAAATAGTTGGCAAAGAGGTTAAGTACAGATTCAACCGTATCCCAAAATTCGAAGCATGCTGATCCATAAGATTTTACTACCAATCTTTTTTATAGTATAATGCCTCTCCAATTTATAGAGAAAGGTTTCGTGATATGGGTGGTTTTGAAGGCGGTGATGAAGGTGGGTACTGGGATATCGATACGCTTCCTGCATCAACCGATCATGGAAATGATCCCACGCCCAACAGAAAACAATCGACAATAGAAAAAACAGATGCAGGGTACAGTCTCAAAGCCCATGCCAAAGTCAATATCTTTTTAAAGGTCACCGGCCATAAAGAAGGCTACCATACCTTGCTCTCCAGGTTCATGTATGTAGAAGATCTCTATGATACCATTACCTTTGTACCCTGTGAATGTGACACATTTACGATAGAAGGGTGCGAGGGTGTACCGCTTGAATCCAATACCATCTACAAAGCCTACAAGGCACTCAACGACTATACCGGTGACCTTGATATACTCAACTTCTTTTACAAGCACAAGGTCGTCGTCACAAAACGTATCCCGAGTCAGGCAGGCTTGGGCGGGGGCAGCTCGGATGC
>JBFEWI010000214.1:0-2618 GCA_041546475.1 Sulfurovum sp. | reverse complement strand
CTCTTCCTTACGCTGGTATTGTCCAGTTCAAGTTCGACGGGTCAAGCAATTGCTATCTCAGCTATGCATCAGATATGTTTCCATAAATGATCAAAGCTCCCCGAGAGGTTGAAACCGTACTATAGTTAAAAAATGCTAAAAATAGGCTTAAGTTTAAAAAAAGTAAAAAAGGGATAAAAAATTTATGAAGGGAAAAAATTCTCTATTTATGATAGAAAAATGTAAAATGATTTTTAAAAGAAGTCTGTGGCTGCCAGAGAAGATCTGAGCAGCTACAGGAGATGTATTTACTTAGAAAGTATACGTTACACCTACGTTTACAGAATCAACTGCAACATCGTTTGTTGTTTGGCCATCAAAACCTGTATCATCATAAAGTCTAGTATAGTCAGCAAACACACCGATATTTTCAGTCACTGCGTAGTTAGCACCTAGTCCCCATTGGAAACCGCTTTCTGAACTATCTGCACCGTCATCAACTGTTGTCTGACCGTATCCAAGCAATGCGTATACTTTAGCATCATCAGTGATCGGGTACTGTGGTTTTACATAGATAGCAGCATTGTCAATACAGTCAGTAAGACCAGCATATCTAGCTTCTACTCCGATATATTCGTTAAAGTTGTAACCTGCTAGTAAAAGCACTGCATCACTGTCGTGTTCTACTACTTCTGCATCCAAATTGATGTAAGAATATCCTGCACCTACATAGAAAGATGCTGTTGATTCAGTAACTTCCGGTACTGTAACCTCTGGTTCTACTGGAGTAGTGAAATCCCCACCTGCAAATGCGAATGTATTCATTGCCAACAGAGCAGCAATTGATAGTGAAACTTTTTTCATGTTTTCTTCCTTTATATTTTAAATTCTCAAAAAAGCGGTAATATTATATCTACAAATATCAAAATGTCAAGAGAGAAATGAAATTTTTTATCATTTTCTTGCCATAAACCAGGCTCCGTTCCTTTTGAAAAGGTAATGACTGCCTATTCTTCCGACTTCATATCAACCAGTTCTGACAGGAGCTCTTCTATCTCCTCTTCTTCAAGCTCATTGCGTCCAAGCTCTTCAATGATAGCAAAACACTCTGTACGCATCTCTCTCATCTCTTCGAGGTCCTCTTTTTGTTCTTTTGAAGCAGATTTTGCTTTGTCTATGGCTGCAAAAAGTTCATCAATGGCTACTTCCAGATCCGGAATGATCTCAAGTTCTAATAGGTTTTTGAGTTTTTCTGCTGATGTCATTGTGTTTCCCGTATGTTTATTTTTATGTATTGTAGCGAAATTAATGTGCAATCACTCAAAAAAATGATCAAACGGATCATTTTTTCTGTTCGCTTTTGGATGTCATCATGACGATCACAACAGTGAGAAGTGCACCCATAAAGACAATGCTGTACCCTGTCGGAAGATCATAGAAATAGGAGAGCACGATCGCACCGATACTAAAGAACCATCCAAAAATAAAACTGACAAGCAATGGTCTCTTTACATTAAGAGAAAGAGAAACAAACGGAGGTGCGATAAGCAGTACAAACACCACAAAAACACCCGCAAGTGAAACGGAAGAGGTCACTGTGATCGCAAGAAGAGAAAAGAAAACAAGTTCCCTGAAAAACCCGCTTAATCTCGGATAGACAAAGTAAAGTGCCATAGCGATAACTGCATAAATAAGCGTACTTTGCAACACATCATTAAGAGGTGTGAAAAGTATATCGCTTGCAAGCAGCGATTTGAAATGCTCCATCCCTTCAGAGGAGTGTGAAAGCACCATCATGATCCCGCTGGCACCTAAAATATAGAGGATCCCTATAAAGGCTTCCAGATGAAGCTTCCTCGTCGATGCAAACGCGATCAAAAAAGCACACAATAACGCAAAGCTCAGGGTCAAAGGGTAAAAGTACTCCTCATGGAAATATCCTAGGCTGATCGATGAACCAAGTGCCGCGAACTGTGCGATAGCAAGATCTGTGAAGATGATCCCCCGCTTTAATATCTCTATACCAAAATAGGCATGAAGCATCACAAGCACCACAACCAATGCAATTGGAATAAGCAGAATATCTATCATTTTATTGCACTCGTAAGATAGTCAAAAAGGGCACTCAGGTTATCGATATTTTCAAGTGCTTCTATATCATGCGGCATAAGAATGATCTTGATACCGGTTTTTTGGCTGATGAAATCAGCGGTTTTTGTCGAGTGATAGACATCATGCAAGATACAGCACGGCTGTTCTTTTTTGATCAGTTCAATGATCTCGATCGTGTGTTTTGAAGAGGGCGGGATGCCTGGAAGCGGTTCAATCGTTCCTATATTCACGAGACCATACTCTTTATTAAAGTAGGCAAGATTATCATGAAACTGAATGACCTTCAGTCCCTTTTTGTCTTTCATTTTCTTCTTCCAAAGAGCCATTTTCTGATGCCAGACTTTAGAGAAATCCTGATAGTTTTTCTTGTAACTATCACTATTTTTTGTATCTATATCGCTAAGAAACTCTTCTATTGTCTTTGCCAATATCAAGATATTTTTCGGACTGATATGAAAATGCGGATTCCCGTCAGGATGAATATCGCCATGTTTTCTGTCGACACTTTTTGGTTTGTTGATAAGCTT
>JBFEWI010000258.1:0-1875 GCA_041546475.1 Sulfurovum sp. | reverse complement strand
AGTAAGCTTTCGGGTGCAGTGCATATGGAACCGGCCATGATGATGAACGACCGCTTTGAAGGGCACATTGTACAGGGGCATGTCGATTGTATCGGTACAGTCTCCCAGATCACACCTAGAGAGAATGCCACGGACTTCATCGTCACTGTGGACCCAAAGTACATTTCACATATCATACCCAAAGGCTCTATCACGATAGACGGTATCTCTCTGACCGTCAATGATGTAGGTGCAGACCATTTCAGACTCACCATCATCCCGCACACACTCAAAGAGACCTTGATGAAAAACTATAAAGTGGGGACCAAACTGAATATAGAGACCGACATGTTCGCAAGATACATTGACCACATTCTATCACACAGAAGTTCCAAAAAAAGTATGAGCTGGGAAGAAATCGACAGCTTGCAAATGACATACTAGTGAATATTTACGACTATCTCACACCTCAAAGCGGCGAAACCTTCACACAGCTTCTTACACACAAAAATATCAAAATAAACCGTATCGTCAGTTCAAATGAACTGGATGCAACAGAATATCTACAGGAAGAGGATGAATGGCTGGTTCTGCTCGAAGGGGAAGCGACACTGATTCTGGACAGTGAAGAGAAAAACCTTACCAAGGGAGATACCCTCTTCATTCCTTCAAACACACCCCATCGTGTGGTACATACACAAAACGGTACGGTCTGGCTAACGGTCCATATCTTTTAAATAGTCTGCATCTGCTATACTGTGTGCCTGCGGATTACGCACTTTTTTCAGTTCCATATCTATATACTCCACCTCTTTTAAGATCTTAGGGCTGGCCACTGTCGAATTGCGCATCTTCTCACCGGTATGCAGAAAGATATAAAAGCCGTTCTCATAGAGTCCCATACGTGTCACTATGGCAGTTGAATAGGTCGTGAGTATGGCATCCTCTTTACAAAGTGCCTTGAGGTCCGAAAACCACTCTCGCGTCCAAAGCAGTGGATTATGTGCAGGGCTGAAAGCATCCTGATAGATGATGTCTATTTTCTCTTTGATCTTTGGGATACTTTTTCTTGCATCCCCCAGAAGTATCTCTATTTTGAACTGCTCATCTTCATAGTAAAGATCAGTGCTGATCGCTTTGATGATATCCCTGATACTCTCAAACTCCGGAGGGAAATCAAAGGTATCCAAAGAGCGGACCAGACCCTCATCAAACTCAGGGGAGAGTATATGTACTTTTGTCTTCAAGCCCTCTTTTTTAAGGTAATAGAGTGTCGTAAAGGTGTTATATCCCAGGCCGAAACAGATGTCCAAAATGGTCAGTGCATGCTTGTTTTTACTCAAAGAGAGTGCAGGCTTTACATGTTTCTCTAAAGACTCGTGCAGCGCCCCGTCTTTGGTGGAATGGTAGGGTTCATCAAATTCAACAGAAAAAAGTGTATGGGTACCGTCTTCACACAATACCAGCTTTTTCTCTTCTCTTAACGATGCGTTATACATGTTTGGTTATTTGTTCGCCTCTTTAAGCTGCTTTTTCGTCATTTTGAGTTTTTTGTTGTTCATGACACCGATACCTCTGTCCAAAACAGTGTGTGCGATGAGCTGAGCTTCACCCAATGAATGCATCTTATAGGTTCCGCACTGATACTTGTTGAGTTCCGGGATATCTCTTTTGCTTTCCACACCAAGCACATCTTTCATCGACTTCTTCCATGCTTTGGCTACCTCTTTGGCTTTTGGCGACCCAAGAAGCGACATATAAAAACCAGTACGGCATCCCATAGGAGAGATATCTATGATCTCCACATCTTTACTGTTCAAATGCTCTCTCATAAAACCGGCAAAGAGATGTTCCAGGGTATGGATACCTTTTTCCGGCAATGCTTCCTGATTGGGT
>JBFEWI010000108.1:0-6201 GCA_041546475.1 Sulfurovum sp. | reverse complement strand
TGTATAATAATCTCAATATACCATAAAGTAGCCAGAAATGACAAAACAAGAGAGAAGTGACCTGAAAGAAACAATAGAGACCAATATCAACATACTTAAAGAACAGATCAAAATGCTTGAAGAGAAAGTAAAACCCATTACTCCAGACTGTTCATTGGGAAGACTTACGCGTCTGGAAGCGATGGGAGAGCAACATGTCAACAACAAGATCCTCGATGAATCAAAACTGCGCCTATCAAGACTGACCAATGCCCTTTCACGTATAGATAAACCTATGTTTGGAATCTGTATCGAGTGTGAAGAACCCATAGATATAGGACGCATGCACATACGTCCGGAGAGTGTACGGTGTGTCGAGTGCGAAAACTTTTTATAGGACAGTGCCAGAGCAAAGCCCCGTCACTTACGCTAACGCTATGTTCTCTTCAGCAGAGAGCTCTCTCAACTGGTTGCTCTTTGTTGCTTTGCAATATCGAAAACTATAGGCTTTCGATGTTCCCTACCACTTTACCTACGATCGTCACTTCATCAGGGGAAATCGCCTGGGGTGGGTACATACTGTTATCAGAGATAAGCTCTATCATCCCGTCTGCACGCTGCTGGATACGTTTGATGAACAACCCTCCTGTAGTAGATGCAATGAAGATACCGTTTTTGTTGATATTCGTTTGTGTTCTATCGATGAAAACGATACTTCCATCCTGCAGAGTCGGTTCCATCGATTCACCATCTACATGGATGGCTTCAAGTTCTGTATTCCCCAGTCCTACCATATTGTGCATGATCTTCTCATCAATATTGATCACTTCATAGTTCTCATTAAAGACCTCTGCACCTCCTCCTGCACTCGCACGGATATCTGAAAAGTAGTGCACCTGAAAAAACTTTTCCGTCTCCTCTTTGAGCATATCCACAGCCTGATCAAAAAAGAGCCAGTTCACAGAGATCTTCTTCAATGCACAGAACTCCAGTATCTCTTCATAAGGAATGGAGTTTCGTTTTTTCATGGTTGCAAAGGTTGCCTGAGGGATATTCAATGCATGTGCCACATCTTTATCAAACACTTTTTTCCCTAGAGTACTCTCGGAGAGGACATCTTTTAACTTTTCTATGATTTCACTCAATACTAACATTTCAACTCCTTTTTTATTTATATATGACAAATTATAAGATATTTTTCTTAAAAAGTATGACAATTTGACATATTTTTTAAATATTTTGTCATTTATTTATACAATTTGACATATTTAAAAACAAAAGGATTGGAAATGATCTACTCTAAAAATAAAGAATTACTAAGCTATGCGATCAAAATGGGATGTACCACAGCAGCAGAATTTGCCATGTTTTTAAAAGCAAGAGAGTCTATCCTCTCTCTCTAATCATTAAGGAAAGGAGAGATCCTTACCCGAAAAGCAGAACGCTCACCTCATCACCTGCCTCTTTGGAAGTGTCATCTTCAGAGGTTACAAGCAGTGCTGCATCGCCCAGCATGTTCGTAAGGATAGCGGAAGAGCCTATTTTTTTGCCTTCAAAGTCAACATAGTATTGCCCCTCTTCCAAAGAGATGTTGCATGCGGTAAATTCTGCTTTTTTGGCACGTTTGATGAATGGCTCTTTAAGTGTTGCTTTGACCCTCTGCATTGCACACTGACCTTGCTGCAGCTTCTCGATGAGCGGTACAAGGTAAAGCAGGGCTGTGACTGTCGAAGAGTAGGCAAATCCAGGAAGTCCAATGATAAATTTATCCCCTTTACGTGCCACCATGATGTGCTGTCCGGGTTTCACGCGTACCCCTTTAAACACGACATCACACCCAAGTTCATAGATAACATCTTTCACAAAGTCGAAGTCCCCTACACTCACCCCACCGGTGGTTACGACAATATCTGCTTTTTCCAATGCAGCAGAAATGTTTTTCGTGATCGTCTCTTTATCATCCTTGATACACCCTAACTGCAGAGGCGTACCATCATACTTCTTGACAATGGCTTCCAGGATATAGTTATTGGAGGAACGGATCTGCGCATCACTCGTCTGTTCTTCACCAAGCTCAAGCAGCTCCGATCCCGTGGAGATAATCGCCACGGTCGGTTTCTCATGGACTGTAACAAACGGTATATTCAGGCTTGCCATCACCCCGATCTGAGGGAAGTCAATTTTCGTCCCCTGAGAGATAAGCATCTGCCCTTTCGCATAGTTCTCGCCTGGTTCACGTACAGAGAACCCTTGCGGCACTTCTGTCTTGATGATGATCTCATCCCCGTCCACTTCCACATTTTCTATCGGGATGAGCGTATCTGCACCATGTGGTATCAAAGAACCTGTAAATGTCTTGATACACATACCGCTTACCACTTCTTCTTTTAGGTCAGAGCCGGCAGGGTTGATACTTCCGATCTTTAGTCTGCCAAGGCTGAGATCTTTATGAAGAATCGCATACCCATCCATTGCAGAAGTAGGAAATTCAGGAGAGTTGTGGTCTGCTACAATATCCTCTGCAAGTATATACCCCTGTGATTCCATTAAAGGGAGTTTTTTTGTTTTATAATTGGTGATAGCAAGATCGTCTATCATCTGCATCGATTCATCAAAGTGCATAAACATTATTGTCCTTCTTCTTCAGATTGAACAAAGTCCAATCTAAATTCATCTCACTTCTAGCTCAACAAGCTGACACAGGAAATCACTAAATGATTTCTCGTGGAAGCTTCGTCTTCACCTCAGTCTCTATTTTGTTAACTTAGTAATCCTGCACCATCCATAGGAGTGCTTCTATCGGCAGCATAGATACGCTCACCGTTTTTTACGTCATACTTCCATATAGGTGCATTGGCTTTAAAATCTTCAACAAACTCATCGATGAGCTCCAATGCGACTCTGCGTTTAGGGGAAAATACCGCACTCACATAAGAAGAGGTATGTACAGGTACATCCCCAATGGAGTGTGCCATCTTGACAACTGCGCCTCGTTTGGCTGCTCTCTCTTGCCACGCTTCAAACCATCCCTTAAGTACAGGCTCATAGATATCGAAACTCAGTGCCTCTATACCCTCTTCTGCACGGATCGTTCCTACAAAAGGGATATAGGCACCATAGTTTGACTCTGCCTCTTCATCCAGCCAACGGCCAAATATCTCTTTGACATCTAAGGGGCCATTATATAATTCCATATATTCTCTTTTCATTTATTTGGTTCCGGTGACGCTATGCCTTAGGCATATACGCTTACCCGTTCAAAGCTATAAACGTGAAACGATTCACCTTTACTTAACGCTTTTCACCCACCGCACACTGGAGGCAGGATAGAAATTCTATCGCCGTCCTTAAGTTCAGTTGACAGATCCTTTACCATCGTGTCATTCAGTGCTACGGCACATTTATCCAGCCATTGGATCAAACTGCTATCTTCTTTGAGTTGCGCAGAAACCTCGGCCAGTGTCGAGGCTTCCATCTCCATCGGTGCTTTACCGATAGGGCCTAAAAATTCTACTTTTATCATAAAAAACTCTTTCAAAATAGGGATTTTTTCATTCCCAATAATGACGCGATTATAAAAGTTGTTTGCTATAATTACGCTTAAAGAGGATTTTAAGAGGAGCTTTACACTGTGTTATTCGGGTCTATCAGCTATCTTAATCTCCTGCCTTTCCAAGTGTTCTTGAAGCGCTATATCTCCCACAATGCTTCTAAAATGACCTTTCACTACAAACGTGCAGTCCCTTCACAGATCAACAAGGCACTCAAAAGAAGAGAGGTCAATGCCGCATTCATCTCTTCTGTTGAATCCGCTAGATGTAAATGTACGGATCTTGGTATCATTGCAGATCAAAAGGTTTACAGTGTGTTGCTTTTAGAAGGAGACAATGGGATCGATCCTGCATCAGCCACATCCAATCAACTGGCACGTGTGTTGAATCTCAAAGGGAAAGTACTGATAGGAGATGCCGCCCTCAAACATTATCTACATGAGGGAGAGGGGATTGACTTGGCGGAAGCGTGGTACAAAGAGACTGGTCTTCCTTTTGTCTTTGCCAGACTCTGTTACAACAAACATGACGAAGCTGTACAAAAACTGGCTCGTACATTTGCACAAACCAAAGTAAAGATCCCCCAGTACATTCTCAAAAAAGAAGCACAAAAAAGGGGTATCACACCCAAGCAGCTTACCTGGTATTTGGGTCATATCCATTATAAGATGGATGACAAAGCAAAAAAATCTTTGAAATTGTTTTTAAAAAAAAGCAGGCGTTTGTAGGTTGATACCATACAAACTACTCTATGGTTTGAATCGCTCTTTCTATACGCGCTACCGTTTCATCCACACCCAGAATAGCCATGATCTCATCAAGCCCGGAGCCTGTCATAGAACCAAGCAGGCTCACACGCAGCGGCATACCGATCTTTCCAAAACCGATCTCTTTTGTCTCAACGATCTTTTCCATCACTTCATGGTAATCACAAGGAAGATGTAGTGTTTTATCCCAACTTTTCAGCATCGAAGCAAAATCGTTCAATATCTCTTTGGCTTCACCTTTAAAGGCTTTTTTAGAAGCTTTTTCATCATACTGTGTAGGTGTCATAAGGATAAGATTGATCTGCTCCGCGAGCTCTACGAGTGTTTTCCCTCTCTCTTTGGTCGCATCAAGAAGCAACTCCAGCTTATCATGTCCATGGATATCCACCCCGAAATCTTTAAGAAGTATGGCAAGCTCATCATTCGGTGTGTTTTTGATATAGTGTGCATTCAACCAAAGCAGTTTATCCAGGTTGTAATTCGATGCACTCTTATTGATATTTTTCGGATCAAACAGCGCTATCATCTCTTCAAGACTGAATATCTCCTGGTCCCCATAACTCCAGCCAAGACGTACCAAAAAGTTCAAAAGTGCCTCAGGGAGATACCCCATTGCTTTATAATCCATGACATCCGTAGCCCCATCTCTTTTAGAGAGTTTTTTACCCTGCTCATTGTTGATCATTGCGACATGGTTAAAATTTGGTATCGGGAACCCAAGCGCATTATAGACAACGATCTGCTTAGGAGTATTATAGAGGTGATCATCCCCACGGATCACATCTGTTAGCCCCATCAATGCATCATCTATGGCAACCACAAAATTATATGTCGGTGCTCCGTCCGCTCTGGCAATGATAAAATCATCGACTTCGGATGCAGCAATATTCATCTCGCCTTTTACACCATCCACAAAAGAGATAGTCCCCTCCTGGGGTGCTTTAATACGGATAACCGGCTGAACACCTTCTGGCGGTGTACCGGTAAAATCACGGTAACGCCCATCATAACGCGGACGCTCTTTTTTTGCCATCTGCTCTTCACGTAACGCATCCAGTTCTTCTTTGCTCATATAGCACTTATAAGCTTTCCCCTCTTCAAGGAGCTGATCAATGTATTTTTTATACAGATCAAATCTTTTGGACTGATAGACCACTTCACCATCATGACTCATCCCAACCCATTCAAATGCTTTGAGTATCGCCTCTGTCGCCTCTTCAGAATTACGTGCCATATCGGTATCTTCAATACGAAGTAAAAACTGGCCCTTGTTGTGCTGTGCAGTCAGCCAGGAGAAAAGTGCGGTTCTAAGCCCACCGATGTGAAGATAGCCTGTCGGAGAAGGTGCAAAACGTGTAACTGTCATAATCTTGCCTTAAATAAAGTCTAAAAATAAATTAGTGAATTGTAGCGAAAATGTGGTTAAAGCGGATTATAGTGTTAAAGAAGGACAAGCCGAAGAGCCAAAGCACTTCTGCCTGAAGATTTGTAATTTTTTAATTTGTGAGGCTTACTTGACATGCTCTTTTACGTTTGATGCAGCCTTTTTACCAATTCCTTTGACCCTTTGGAAATCATCAAATGAGGTAAATTTACCGTTTTCTCTCTCTGCGATAATAGCATCTGCTTTAGCAGAACCTATACCTTTTACTTCCATCAACTCTTCTTTAGATGCTGTATTAAGCTGATCCAGACTCATCCCAAGCAGTGCCGTTGTAGCAAAAATTAAAAACCCTGCTATTATTTTTTTAAACATGTATATCCTTTAATAAATTTAATTTTAGTTATAGTTAATTATAACTAAAAATATTATATCTGAATATTTCTTGTATACTCCGGGACAATCTTCTGAAGTGCTTTTACTTTGTCTTCAGCTGCTAACAATGACTCTATATCCTGAGTCA
>JBFEWI010000132.1:0-5133 GCA_041546475.1 Sulfurovum sp. | reverse complement strand
GCAGAGAACCAGGAAACATCTACCTCTTCCAAAGTTTTACCTACCTTGAGAAGCATCGCCTGAGCATCTATTTTCTCACCAAAGAACAGATACTCACACATGGCAACCAAAGCAGCAATTTTAGGTATGTTTTTTAGTGAAGAGGATGTTTTTAAAAGTGTGTGTATCCCTTCATGTTCACACGCTTCCTGTAAACTCTGTCCATCTTTATTCGTATGAACCAAAAAAGCGATCTCATCTATATCTACACCCATCTGCAAAAGTCTTTTAGCCTGTGTCACGGCATCATCTATGAGTGCTTCAGACTCCAGTACCTCTACATATCCTTCAGATGCTCCGGGTCTGCTCTTTTGAGCCGTGTACCCTTCCATAGTGGTCTCAAACCAACGGTTGACTTGCTCTACAACATTTCTGGAGCTTCTGTAATTCGTGTGCATAGGCAGTATCTCTACGCCATAGTTTTGGGCCACTTTGTCAAACAACTCTTCCACCCCACCGCGAAAACGGTAGAGCGACTGTTTGGTATCCCCCACATAAAAAAAGCTCTTAAATTCGCTCTGTCCATGCCCAGAAAATATCTCATCGATGAGTGGCTTCAGCAGTAAAAACTGTAACGTAGAGGTATCCTGGAACTCATCCAGCAGTATATGTTTGAACTTGGAGTCTATCTTGAAATACAAAAACTCTTTACTGAGGCTTTCATGCAGGAGTCTGTAGGTAAAATAGGTCAGGTCATCAAACGTCAAAACACCCGAGGATTTTGCATTGGTGATCGTGGCATTTTTATAGTAGTCGTATATCTTGAAGAGGTTGTGTAAAACAATGGACTCTTTCAGCTGTGACCAAAGGGCTAACTCTTTCTTGAGAAAGGCATAAAGTCCTTCTATCTCATCATTGGCTACTTTCTTAAACCATGAATGTTCCCCCAATGTTTCTTTTTCAAAAAGAGATTTACCAAACAACGCTTTGATATTTTGTGTGTCAAACTGATTCATGCAGCGTGCTGGGGCCCCTGCATCACTCAGTGCTTTGATCATCTTGACTCTCAAGGCTTCACAGTTCTCTTCCTGTCTAGCCAGTTCAAGACTCTTCTCTTCCTGCTGAGGCAGTAAGGGATCCACCTTATAAAAATTTTGCATCAGGTCAAAGATCTTCATAAAACGCTTGTCTTCGATATCCATAGAGAGCTTCACAAGAGAAGAGAGCAGCCCCTCAGCCTGCACTTCATCGAGGAAATGTTTTTCCAGTGTATCTTCCCCCTGCTCTTTGGTGACAAAGTCCGGTTCAAGACCTATCTCCAAAGAGGCCGAACGCAAAATAGAAGCAAAAAAACTGTCAAGCGTGACGATATAGGAACTGCTGGCCAGGAACTTCGCCAATACTTCAGGCTGTTTTTCTAAAAGTGCCGCACGTGAGAGTCCAGTCTGTACACAGATCGCATCTGTAAAAGCCGCATTGCTTTCATCGGCCAAGCCACGCAGGGAATCGACCACCCTTTGGCGCATCTCTGCTGCTGCCTTATTGGTAAACGTGGCTGCCAAGATGGCACCGGAGGATTCTCCCATGAAAAGCAGTGAAATATACCGGACAGAGAGTGCAAATGTTTTACCCGATCCTGCAGAAGCAGAGTAGGCTAAAAAAGGTTTGAAACTCATAGATACTCTCCTCTCTGACACATCAAAGTAAATTCACAGTACTTGCATTTTTGCAGATCCTCGCACTTTTCAGCCCTGAAGGAGCTTGTCTGCTTCAGCTCTATGATGTGTTGTGCCAAGAGCGCATTTTTCTCTTCAAGTGCCGTGATCTCCTCTATCGTTCCGCCATCTAGGATCTTGACGAATGCCAGCGTCATATTTTGGTATTTTCCTGTAAGCATCTGGTGGTAGATGCTCATTTGCAGATCTGCGATATTCTCCAGGTTCTTGGTTTTGTTGGCCTCTTTGGTCGAGCCGCTTTTATAATCAAGGATCAATGTATCTGTGGCATTCTGGTCTATGCGGTCTATGCGTCCTTTGAAGCGTAGACCTCCTATCTCTCCGTGTACTTCCACTTCTCTTTCCACCACGCTCCAATCATCCTTGAAATGTTCTATCTGTGCATCAACAAAGCCTTTTAATTTCTCTTTCCAGAGCAGTTTTTTATAGGCTGTTTGGGAATCATCAAAGGGGAGCAACCGATCTAAAAGGATATCGATATTCTTTTGCATCTCATCTTTACTGTCGTAACGCTCTTTTTCTCTATAGAGGTGGTCCAAGAGCAGATGTAAGAATGCACCTTCATTCAGCTCCTCTTCTTTTTTTGCCTCTATCTTTTGTATATACCGATAGTAGTACTTTCGTTTACACTCCAGATAGGTTTTCAGTCTTGATGCCGACCATGTAATGTCCTGCGCACTGAAATGCTCTACTGTCGGATCTTGCTCCTCTACAAACTGTGATGGTTGGTCATAAAGCAGCGCGGTTTGTACCTGTGCAGGTATTGCACCTTTAAGTCCCAGTTCATACAAAAATTTTGAGGGAAGTTTATTATCACTGCTGCTGTAGAGTATCACTACCTCTTTAGCCTGTTCCAAGAGGCGTTTATAATACTGTTTCTGCAACGCTTCTCTGTCATATTTGGTAGGAAGGTTGGCAAAGGCCCGGACCGAGGAGTTTAGAAACTGGTCTTTGCTTGAAGCTGCGGGGACTATACCTTCATTGAAATCAACAATGACCACACCTTCAAAACTCACACCTCTGGTCTCCAGCACACCCATCACCGTGACCAACCCACCTCTTACATCATCGATCGTGATCTTTAAGAGTGCCTTCAACCAGAAAAAAAGCCACTCTTTTAAGCGCAACTCCTCTTTGGAAAATATCTTCAGAAAGTGCAAATACTTTTCATAGACACATTCATTCATCTTCTCTTTTGGTTCACCCTCAAGCAGTGGACACTCCAATAACCCTAAGCTGTCTATCGCACTGAAAAATGCTTCTATGTTACAGCGTTTTGTGGAAGAGAGTTTCTCTACAGTTTCGATATCAAATCCGTAACGTTCCAACAGTGCCCTGTGCTCACTGTCAAAGCTCTGCCAATATCTGTAGAGTGCTTCAAGCGATTTGTAGATACGGCCGTTGGCATAGTCATACCCCATTGCAAAGTTCAGGTTGTTCTGGGCGTCAAAAAGCGTAAAGTGCTCTTTAAAATCCTCATCAGGCAAGATCAGTACGATCTTTTCCGGAGATATACCCGAACGTACCATCTTTTCTATCTCTACAAATGCCACCGCTATCTGCTCCTGTCGTTCTTCCACAGAGAAGACGTTGGCATTGATCTTTGCCTCGTTGGGACGGGACGAAAGTATTTTTTTCTCTGTCAGATCAAAGCACACAGATGCATCGTTTTCCAGGGTCACCCCTAGTGCTTCAAAACGCTCCTGCATCTTCACATTGAACGGGCTGGTCGTATAATGGATAATGAGCTGTGTCCTCTTGGCTATTTGTTCTATAAGCTCCAGCTCAAAGTGACTCAAGTACCCTTCCAAATGTATCTCTATACGTTCATACGCCTGTAAAAATCCCTCATTGAGTCTATAAGCCTGAGGGATCAATGCTTTGTCTGTAAATCCCTGTGCATCAAGCAATCTTCTGTAATTCTCAAAAAGCTGTTCCAGGATACCAAGATGCGTCTCGAACTCTGCATAGGCATCTGCCTGTGCCAAAGTCTCAAAGCTTATCTGTTCGGCAGCCAACTCTTCAAAAAATTTGAACAGCGCATCACTCTTGGTAAAGAACCTCACCAGTTCGAGATTGAGATTCAATGTTTCAAAGGCTTGAAAAGAGGCTGCTTCACGTAAAAGAAGGATACGCTGAAGCGGGTCTATCTGTACTTTGTTTTCCAGAAGGATAGTGCGCTGTTCAAACTCATCCATACGCATGAGTGCCGGTAAAAAACCGTCCTGTTCTTTCTGCGCAGCACTGACTGTTCTTAATGCTCTTGATGTAGGATAAATATGGAGTTGATTCATGCTGAGTAGTATAGCATAGTGTAGAAGATAAAAACGAAAAATCTGTCAATATGACAGATAAAGAGGCAGAGAAGGGAAATCCCTCTCTTAGAATGACATCTTAGGGTTTTAGGTAAGCGGATACTTCAGAATAACCCACCGTATCACCGACTTGGGCTCTAAGCTGCAGGGTGTATCGTCCCGCTTTGGTGATATTCACATCTGTTACCTGATATTTTCCGTTCACATAAGGAATACTTTTGAACAGTTGATCTTCATCTCTGCTGTGAGGCCGTGTCAATAAAAAAGTGACATTTGCATCCGATACACTTGCCCCCTCTTTGGCAAGTACCTCATAAGTAAAAGCATTCATCCCCTGTGATAATTTCACGGGATTCGGTTGAGGACGGTTGCTGTTGACATTGTCTGTCATGACCATCGTTTCGACATCCAATAGCTGAATAGTGTATGCTTTATCAAATGCCCTTTTTTTCTCCATGATCTGATTGATATTCATATCAGCCATCTGGTATTTGAGCATATATTGGTTGGACTCCTGTACCGGTATGGATGATGCTGACTTTACTGTCCAGTAACTTAACGTGATCCCAAGTACAAGAAATCCGAGTATCATATGCGGCCAGTATGTTTTTCCGCTATTTTTTGCCATTTTTTATCCTCATGTATAGTGGTCTGATTGCAAACATCCAGAGTACCAACAGGGAACCGATGTAGATAAGTACACTTAATCCCCATACCATATACCGCGTTTCATTGGGTATCGTTTTGGTCAGTTCAACCCCTTTTGAGCGCGCAATACCTTCGGCCAGTTCTGAAAATGCCTGTAGCACACCAATGTTATGTTTATCTTCATCGGTGTTACTGTCTCTGGAAGCAACAATATCTACTGCAGCATCTTCCACATCATCTTTATTATATAATTCACGGATCTCATCAGATGAAGGGATCAGTGCTACCCTGCCCTTGGTCACGATCTGATCAGTGATCCGTGCCTGCGGTGCAAATATAAATAAGACATAAGGCTTGCTCATCTGCGCTTCATACTTCTTGCTATACTCTACCAGGTTGAAACCTACAGGAAAGTGTTCATTGGTTGCTATCACATATCCATTGATACCTGTTTT